>DATHAV010000548.1:0-5453 GCA_035296505.1 Pseudoxanthomonas sp. | reverse complement strand
AGCTGAATTTCTATTCCCTCATCCGCCGCTTCGCGCCACCTTCTCCCGGTGGGAGAAGGAAAGCTAAAGGCACCCCATGAGCAAACAGAACCAGTGGATCGCCGGCATCAACGCGGTGGCATCGGCGATAGAAAACGACGCCGATAACGTGCGCGAGGTGCTGCTGGAAGGGGGCAGCAAGAATCCGCGCATCGCCGAGATCGAGGAAAGCGCGCGGCGCAAGGGCATCGAGGTGCGCCGGGTCAATGCGCAGGCGCTGGACGGCGTCAGCGGTCCGGTCCGGCATCAGGGTGCGGTGGCGCGCTACGCGGCGGCGAAAACCTGGGACGAAGGCGAACTGCCCGCCTTGATCGAGGGCGCGCAGGGCAGGGCGCTGGTGCTGGTGCTCGACGGCGTGCAGGACCCGCACAACCTGGGCGCCTGCCTGCGCAGCGCCGCCGCGGCCGGCGTCACCGCGGTGGTGATCCCGAAGGACAAGTCGGCGCCGGTCAACGCCACCGTGCGCAAGACCTCGGCCGGCGCCGCCGACCGGCTGCCGGTGTTTCCGGTCACCAACCTGGCGCGCTGCCTGCGCGAGCTGCAGAAGCAGGGCGTGTGGATCTACGGACTCGCCGGCGAGGCCGAAGCCTCGCTGTACGCCACCGACCTGCGCGGCAACGTCGCGCTGGTCCTGGGCGGCGAAGGCGACGGCATGCGCCGCCTGACGCGCGAGCACTGCGACGGCCTGGTAAGGATTCCCATGCCCGGCGATATCGAAAGCCTCAACGTTTCGGTGGCCGCCGGCGTGACGCTGTTCGAAGCGGTGCGGCAGCGGCGGGAATCTGCTTCCGGCTAGCTGTCGCATGTGATTTAACTTCGTTTTGCGTCTTGCGCCGTTGTGTGCCGCGGGCTATCGTCCCGGCTGCGAAGTCGACGCCGGCGGGGATTATGGATATGGAAGCCAAAAGAAAAATGTTTGGCGGGTTGGTTGCTAGCGCGCTGGTGTTGGTGTTGGCCTCATGCCAGCAATCCACTTCCACGTCCAGTCCGCCGGCCAAGTCCAGTACCGCCGCCGGGCAACCTTTGCAGGTTGATGAGATCACCGTGGCCGCGCAGGGAGATGATTCGGCGCCGTCCGCCGGTCTACCGACCGGTGGCGAGCCCATCCAGATTTCGATCAAGACTCGCGGCGACGCAAAAACTGCGGCACTGGTGGCGAAACTGATTTCGCTCAAGGATGGTTCGGTCGTGGCTACCGTGGAAAGGACTCTCGAAGTTTCAGGCCCCGCCACCACCCAGTTGATCTTCAAGCAGGACAAGCCTTTGGAAGCAGGGCGCTATCTGATCGAGATAACCGTTGACGGACGGCTTGTCGGTCAGCGGGACATGGATGTCGAGCCTACCCCGGAAGACGACGCAGCCTGAATTCGTCCGCGATTGTTGGGTTTGACCGGTAATCCCTCGGCGTTCAATGCGATCAGGAATGCCAGAAGCTGTTGCTGTTCTTCAACCGTCAGCGTGATCGGCCGCCCCAACGCCAGGCCTCGATAATAGAGCTCGCGTTCTACGGCGTCTGCAAGGGTGGCAACGCTCCCGTCATGCATGTAAGGTGCGGTCCGCGAGACATTCCGCAGCGAGGGCGTGCGGAACGCTCCGAGATCGGCCGGCTTTCGCGTCACCGCAAACCGCCCCAGCTCCGCGACCGATGCGTTGCCAAGCACCAGGGTGCCTGTCGGCACGCCGCCTTTTTTGCTGGAATCCAGTAGCTCGATCATCCCGTTGATGTTTCCCGCGACGCGCCCGAACCCTATGCCGGCATGATGAAACCTGTTGTCGGTAAGGGCGGCAGGCGAACCCTCCAGCGAGTGGCATGCGGAACAGCCTGCCTTAGCGGAAAAAAGCGCAAGTCCAGCCGCCTGCTCCTGGGTCAATGCCGTTTTCGAGGCGTCTGTCGCTTTGGACAGATCGTATCGGGTCGGGTGCAGCGGCAACGAACGCAGGTACGCTGTCAACGCCAGCGCAACCTCCTCGATGCCGAGTTCGGGCGTTCCGAATGCGCCCTGAGAGAAGGGACGATATGTCGGATCTTGCCGGAGGCGTTGCAACGCTTTTTCGTGCCCAGATAGATCCATCTCCGCGGGATTGGTCAGCGCCTGGATCGCGGCAGCTTCGAGCCGGTTTTCACGGCCGTCCCAGAAGAACGAGGACATCAATCCAACATCCAGCAGACTGGGGGTATTGCGGGTGCCGACCCGATTTCCAGAACCCTCGGCCCGAGGCCTGAGATCCACGAAGAACCGATCGGGTTGGTGGCAGCTTTGACAACTGACGGTCCGGTCTCGGCTTAAACCTTTGTCCATGAACAATTTTTGCCCGAGCCGTACCTTGGCTTGCTCGGCAGACGTGGTATCTGAACGATAATCGGTGCAGGCCGTAGCTGCAGCGCAGAGTAAGAAGACGGCCAGAAAGTCGCGCAGCATTGCGCATGAGTTTTTTTTGCCAAGAATCATGATCAAGCTTGACGATCCAATAGCTTCACAGTATTAAAGCACATCAGGACGCGCCAAAAGGTTTGGCTGGTCATCAAAGGATGCCGACGGAAGTCGGACTCTGGGGAGAGGCGATATGGGAAGTCGTATGCGTGGCCGCGTCATGTCGTGGCGCCGGGCCTTGGTCGAATCTTTCCCAGACAGTGCCGGCTTGCCGGCCGGGCGGCGCAGGCTGGTGGCGCAAGTCCTTGCGCTGGCGCTGCTGGTCACGGCGGTGTTTGCGGTATTCGCCACCAGCTACGTCTACGATGCCAACGGCCGCCTTGTAGTGGCGACCAACGATGCGGGCCTCAGCGTTCGCTATGTGTACGACAGGCTGGGCAACATCACCCGCGTCGATAGATTGCTTGCAAACGACCTTGCGGTATTCGGGTTCACGCCGGGCCGGGGGGCTCCGGGCGTGGCCGTCAGGATCACCGGTCAAGGCTTCAGCACGACTCCAGCCCAGAATTCTGTCCAATTCAACGGTATAGGCGCAAGCGTTTCCGGCGCTTCCGCCAACGAGCTGACCGCGATTGTGCCCGCGGGCGCGACCACTGGGCCATTGACGGTCACGGTAGGAGCGAGAACGGCCGTAAGTTCCAGCAACTTCATAGTGGATCAGGAGGCGCAGCCGCCATCGATCACCGCGGTTAGCCCGCTGATCGCGGCGATAGGCTCGTTCATTACCGTCGACGGCCAAGCGTTCATGCCAGTGGTGAATCAAACCACGACTCGACTGAACCAGCGTCCGGTCGTCCCCAGCGCCGCCACCAATACTCAGATCATATTTCCAGTGTCCGCAGGCACCGGCAGCGGAAAGGTCACTGTTTCCACGCCCTACGGCTCCGCCAGCAGCGCGCAGGACGTGCTGGTCGTGCCATCAAGTGTAACCGTGGCGGAAGTTGCCCAGATTCAGCGTCTTACGCTGGACGCTGCCGCACAAAGCTTTTCGATTCCTTCAACGGGCTATGTGGCCGCCCTGTTCGAAGGAGTGCGCGGTGACCTCCTTAGCGCGCAGTTCACTGACATCGGCGTCGCCAACGTCAGCTACTCCTTGTATGGGATCGGCAACAACCTGCTTCTCAATGGTTCTATTTCAGTCGCCGCTCCAACTGCGCATCTTCCCAAACTGCCGGCATCTGGGACTTACCTGTTGATGATGGGACCTGTCACAGGCCCGGCAAACTGGAAGCTAAGCATCGAGAAAGCGAAGAGCCTGGAAAACAACGGCTCATCGCTGGCGGTAAGTACTGGTGTAGCGGGCCAGCAGAAACGCCTGACCTTCACCGCGACGGCTGGCCAGAACCTGGGGCTGGGCCTGAGTGATCTGCTGACGCCGGGGACGACGTCGCCGGCGCACGTGGAGGTCCGTAGGCCTAATGGGACATCCCTGGCGAACCAGTCTTGTTATGCCGCCCAGGGCGGCTGCCAAGTCAACCTGCTCAATCTGGTGGCGGGCACGTACAGCGTGATCATTAGCCCGCCGTCCAGCGGCAACCGGACAATGCAGTTCACCACCACGCTGTCGTCGGAGGTGATCGGGATCCTGGCGCGCAACGCGGCGCTGAGCCTGAGTCTGCCGCGTCGTGGGCAGAACGGCCGGCTGAGCTTTGCCGGGACGGCCGGCGAGACGGTGGCGCTGCAGGTGGCGGGCCAGGCGACGGTGCCGGCGGGACAGATGGCGTATTACTGGGTGTACCGGCCTGACGGGACGCTGCTGACTTCGGCCAGCGCGACCTTGGCCACGACGCTGAACCTGCCGAACCTGCCGGCCACGGGGACCTACCAGGTGCTGGTGGACCCGGAGTACGGGGAGACGCTAAGCGGGCAGGTGACGGTAAGGAACACCCCATGAACGCCGCCAAGAACGGAATCGATCACAAGGGAGTGGGCAACGCCATGAACACACCTCGACACGCTTGGAAATCGGTTGCATCCGGCCTGCTGTTGGGTTTGCTGCTTGCCGGCAGCGCCTCGACCCACATCGAACGTGCTTCCGCCGCCAGCACTACCTCCACGGCTTCGCCGAAAGCACCTGGTGTTTACGGCGCCGCCGATCAACGCCTCAGGCTCTCCGACGACCGTCGCCTGGATCTCTCCGCTGACGGAACCACGCTGGCGCTCTGGGACAAGGATCTGAGGCGCGTGATCCGCACGCAGACGATTCCTGACCCGCGGATCGATGCGACCATGACGCTGTTGCCCAGCGGGCGCGTGTTGATCTGGGGCGGCGCAAGCAAGAGCGGCTTGCTTCAGCCGGACGGCCTGTGGTTCGACCCGCAGCTCAACGCCGTGGACGCGGCCAGAGGCCTGCCCATGGCCGCACGAGCCGGTCATACGGCAACGGTCCTTACCGATGGCCGCGTCCTTTTCGCGGGAGGCCGTTCCGCCACCGGCAAGGCCCAGATCTGGAGCGAAGCCGGCAATCGGCTGGTGGAGGTCGAGTCCGCCCTGGCCGCACGCGTCGATCATCGCGCCCAGCTGCAGGCCGATGGCCGCGTGCGCATTTATGGCGGCCACAGCGCCAATGCGCCGGTCAATGGCGATCTGGTGTTCGATCCCGTGGCCAATGCGTTCGCGCAAGCGGGGCCTGGAAAGGATGCCGCAGCCGTGCCGGCGCCCGGTCTTGCCGCCTCGCTGCCTGCCCAGGCCGCCAAAGACGTGGCGCCTGATCAGCCGCTGTCGATCAGGTTCACAGAGCCTGTCCGCATGCCGGAGTTGAACCCGTCCAACGTGCTGCTGCTGGGTCCCGGTGGCGCGGCGCACGTGCGGATTACCGCGGCGGAAGACGGCCGACTGGCATTCGTAATGCCGAGGCAGGCGCTTTTCCCCGACTCAGCCTACACGCTGATGGTGGATGGCGTGCATACGCGAAGCGGCAGGAAGCTGCCGCTTATGGCCATCGATTTCAAGACCGCCGCCTTGCCCGCAGAAGCCGGCGAA
>DATHAV010000547.1:0-5925 GCA_035296505.1 Pseudoxanthomonas sp. | reverse complement strand
ACGAGGTGCACGGTGCCGCGTCCGTAGTTGGGCGCCAGCAGCTGCCGCGCCAGCGCGCGATGGGGACCGTCGCGCAGGCCGCCGACCGCGGTGGGCGCGGTCGGCGGCAGCGGATTGCCGCCGGGGTCGCCGCCGTTGTCGAGGAAGCCGAACTCCGCCAGCACGTCGACATGGCCCTGGCCGTGGGCCAGCCGCGCATAGACGTAGCCCGAATCCGTGTCGCCCCAGGACAGCTCGGGCACTGTCTCGTAAAAGAAGAAGCGCCGACCGTCGCAGAATTCCATGTGCTCGTCCTCGCCTTCGACCTGCAGCGGCTCGCACTGGGGAGGATCGTCGCTCGGCAGCAGGCCCAGAGACTCCATCAGCGGCGCGGACGCATCCTCCCGCCACTCGAGCGGCGGCGGCGTGCGCACCAGCAGGTGGCCGCCGCCTTCGACCCAGCGCAGCAGCCGCTGCGACTGCATCGGGGTCAGGTTGCGCGGATCGTCGAGGATCAGCAGCGTGTCGCCGGGCTTCAGCTCCTGCGCGGCCAGATCCAGGCGCTGGCGCGACCGCACCTGCAGGCCATCGGCCTGCAGGGTCTTCTTCAGCGCGTACAGCGGGTTGTAGCTGGCTTCCCCGCGCGGCGGCAGCGCCACCTGCCTCTCGACCCGCTGGTAATTGTGCAGGAACCACGCGACGCCGACCGCCGCCAGCGCCGCGGCTAGCAGTACGATCAGCGCGATGCGCGCGCCGGGACCGAAGCGGCTCAACCGGACCACCCGAAGCGCTGCTGCAGCTGCGACACCAGGCCTTCGAAGTCGTCCGTCGACGGCAGGCGCTGTGCGTAGGCGGCGTATTGCCAGGTGCGCACCATGCGCGCGAACAGGCTCTGGTCCTCCGCCTGCGGCAGGCGCCGCGACGCGCGCAGCCACTGCGCTTCGGTCGCGCCCGGCGGCAGGGCCACATCGGCTCGCGCGGCCAGCGTTTCCACGCTGGCCCGGTACAGCAGCGCCAAGGCCTGCCGCGGCTGGCCCCGGGCCCACAGCCGGCGCGCCGCCGTGGGCACGTCGTCGGGCAGGTGCTCGGGAATCACCAGCGCCTCGTGCTCCGCCTCGGCCAGCGGTGGTTTCCGATGTATCGGCAGGCCGCGCATCCACGGCAGCCAGCGGCGTGCGGTGACGAGCAGCAACAGCACCGCGATCGACAGGATGATCCACAGCGCCCACTCGGCCACCAGTGCGAACACCGCGCCGACCCCGGACAGCCCCGACAGATCGCGTCGCTCGTCCGGCTCGGGCTTAGGCTTGGCCGTGTCGCGTTTTTCCCAGGTGACCACGGTGCGCTTGGCGTCGAGCAGCGGATCCTCGTAGGCGCGGTCCGCGGCCTTGAGGAACGCGCGGTCGTCCGCATAGGCGTCGCCGAACACGATCGGCAGCGTCGGTGGCCGCGGCTTCTGCGGTTCGGATGTGGGCACCGAACGCGGCGGCGGATCGCGCTCCTGCGCCCGCGCCGGCGTGACCATCGGCAGCAATCCTGCCAATACTGCGGTCAGCAGCAGGGACAAGGGCTGCGCCCGCGCCGACAGCAGCCGCGCGCGCAGCCTGCGGAACGCGATCTCGATGTCCCAGGCTTCGATTTGGGTGCGGCGGTTGAGGTACAGGCCGAAGCCGGCGCCCACGAAGAACGGCTCGATCACCGACACCGCGACCCAGCCGAAGGCGTTGAAGCCCACCTGTGCCCACCACGGCGGCTGGTCGGCGACCAGCGACCACGCCGCTCGCGCGGTCTCGGGCAGGTACTCGAACGGCACGAACATGAAGATCAGCGCCACGCACGCGGCCAGCAGCGCCAGCTCGAAGTGCAGGCACACCAGCGTCACCAGCGTGGCGGTGCCGTAGGCCGCGCCGCCCAGCACCCGCCGGCGCTCGCTCAGCTGCGCGCCGTGCGCCCCTTCCAGCAGGTCGATCGGCATCAGCAGCGATCGCGCCGGGCTCAGGCGCCGCCAGCTGAGCGCGTGCAGCAGCGTGCGCCAGCCCCAGCGCAGCTGCGCCACCGCCGTCTCGCGCAGCGTGGGAACGCTGCCGAACACCGCGCGCGACAGCACGAACAGCGGGATGCGGTCGAACGCCGGCTTCAGCCACCACATCAGCACGCCCGCCAGCCAGATCGCGTCAATCGCCACGGCGGCGGCGTTGAGCAGCGCGAACAGCGGCAGGGTCAGCCACAGCCACGGCCGCCAGATCGCCGTGGCATGACGCCGCACCAGCGCCATGCCCAGCTCCACCGCTTCGAGGCCGGAGCGCGCGCGCAGCTGCACCGACATGTGCTCAAGCCGCATCGGGGTCTTCCGCGCGGCCGCCGCGCCGCAGCCACGCCAGCACCAGCAGCCACAGTGCGCCGGAGACGCCGAACTTGATCCACGCCGGGATCGACTGGGTCGAAGACCAGAACGCCTCGATGAACGCCGCCACCAGCAGCATGAACGCCACGCCCAGGCACAGCCGGGCGCCCTTGATGCCGCCGCTCACCAGCGCGTCGATGCGCCGCTGGCGCCCGGGCGCCACCAGGTTCAGGCCCAGGCGCAGGCCGGCGCCGCCGGCGAGCACGATCGCGGTCAGCTCGAACGGCGCGTGCCCGGCGACGAAGCGCCACAGCGGGTCGCCGTAGCCGATCTGCTGCAGGTGGCCGAACACCGCGCCGATGGTGACGCCGTTGAGGATCAGCACCAGCACCGTGCCGATGCCCGCGAGCAGGCCGCTGGCGAAGGTGCGCAGGCCGATGCTGATGTTGTTCATGACGTAGTGGCCGAACATCTGCCAGTCGCTGCCGCTGTCGCGCCCCAGCGCGTGGCGTTCGTCGGCCGGGTCGTACATGCGCTCCATCTGCGCGACCTCGCCCGGGTCCATCACCCCATAGATCAGCTCGGGGTGGAACTGCAGCAGCACGAACATGGCCACCAGCGGCAACACGAACAGCGCCGCCGCCGCCGACATGCAGCCCGGTTCGCTGCGCACCAGACGCGGGAAGTCGGCGACCAGGAATTCCAGCGCGCGCCGCCAGCGCGGCGGCGGCGTGCGGTACAGCAGGTTGTGGCCGCGCTGCATCAGGGCCTGCAGGCGCGCGGTCACCGCCGGGCTGTAGCCGCGGCGGCGCGCCAGCGCCAGCTGCTGGCACAGGCGCCGGTAGCGGGCCGGTACCTGGTCGTCGTCGATTTCACCGTTGTTGCGCTCCGCCAGCGCGCGATGGGCGTCGGCCCGCGTTTCCAGCCAGTGCTCGAAGGCCCGCCATTCGGCGTCGTGGCGGGCGATGAACTGCTCCTGCCTCATCGCCGCCTCCGGCCCGTGTACCGCGACGCGCTTTTCGGTGGGACGCTCATCGCCGTCTTCGAACCTTCGGCTGGGACCCTCATCGGCGTCCCAGCAGCCAGTTGGCCATGCCGAACACGCGCAGCACAGCGGCCTCGCCCCGTGCCTGGGTCAGCGGTTCCAGCAGGTTCGCGAGCTCCGACTGCCGCGAAAGCGTCAGCCGCGCGGCGCGCTCGCCGAACGCCACCAGCGCCGCCTGTTCGGCCGGCTGCAGCGCGACCGGCGGCGCCAGCACCGCGTTGGCCGGCGCGGTCGCCGCATTGCGCTCGCGCGCCTCGTGCACCACCAGCGTGCCCGCCACCAAGTCGCCCAGGCGGCGGCCGTGCGCGTCGACCAGGCTGGAAACCAGGCCTGCGGCATAGCCGAAGGGCAGCATGTCCACCGTGCGCAGCAGGTTGCGGGTGATCGCCGCCAGCCAGCCGACCGGCGCGCCGTCGGCGGCCACCACGCGCAGCGACATCGCCTTCTTGCCCGGGGTGTAGCCGTTCCACAGCGCCTCGAGCACGATCGGATACGCCCAGAACACCAGGAACAGCACCACCAGGTACAGGCCCTGCCCAGCCGCGCCGAGCAGGCCCAAGGTCATGCCCACCAGCAGCATCAGGCCACCGCGGATGGCCAGGTCGATTACCCAGGCCACCGCGCGCGGCACCGGCCCGGCCGCGGGCAGGTGCAGGGCCACGCCTTCGGGCGTGACCACTTCGCGATAGGTGTCCAGCATCGAGGGCTCAGGAGGCAACGCGCGTGGTCCCGTGTCGATGCCTCGAAATGAAGGTCCGGCCGGCGGCCCGGATCGCGTGCGTGCGCCTCATGCGCGCTTTTCCCGTGGTTGTCCCGCGGCGACTTTAGCCGCGAACGCCTGGCTTGCCCAGCACACGGCGTATCGACACCCTGCCGCAGGCACCGGACTGCCGGCCGTGAATCCACCTTTTCCGTTCTGCCGGCAGCGATGCGGCGCCTGCTGCATCGCGCCTTCCATCGCTTCACCGATTCCGCAGATGCCCCATGGCAAGCCCGCGGGCGTGCCCTGCGTGCAGCTGGATGAAACGATGCGCTGCCGGCTGTTCGGCAAGCCCGAACGGCCCGGCGTTCTGCGCGACGCTGCGGCCGTCGGCGGACATGTGCGGCAGCGAACGCACCGACGCGCTGGCCCTGCCGGCCGCCACGGAACGCGCGACCGCGCCCTGAGCCGACCCGGTCGAGCTCCCTGGGTGGAGACCCACCACGTGGTGCCGCCGGCGTCGCGGAACCCTCCGCGGCGGTCGCCGTCGCCTTTCTGTTCCGGCGCCTGCACCGGCTCGGCATCGGCCGCCAGCGCGCGGGCCCACGTCGCGTCCCCGTCCGGCACGTACACATGCACGTGGGCGGGAACCGCCGGCCATCCGTCCATCGCATCGCTCAGCATGAGCACCGTGTCGTCGATGCGGACCTCGGCATGCCCCAGCCGGCCGCCCTCCACCGGATGCATGCGCAAGGGCGCGGCATCGAACACCGCCACCAGAAAATCCACCGTGCCTTGCGCACCCTCCACCACCAGGCAGGGCGCTACCGAAGCGTAGCCTTGCGGCTTCCAGGCCATGTCAATCCTGTCGCGGCGCGAAAGCACCGTGCGCATCATGCCTCAGGCGGCGCGGACTGCAGGTACTGGTCCTTCAGCCGCACGTAGTGCTGCGCCGAATAAAGAAGACTCTCGATCTCGCGGTCGCTCAAGTGCCGCGCGAAGCGCGCCGGGTTGCCCAGCCACAGTTCGGCTTCGCCCACCCGCTTGCCCGGACCCACCACCGCGCCGGCGCCGACGAAGCCATGGGTGGCGACGGAGGCGCCGTCGAGGATGCGGACGCCCATGCCGATCAAGCAGCGGTTGCCGATGGCGCAGGCGTGGACGATGGTGCCGTGGCCGATGGTCACGTCCTCGCCGATCAGGGTCGGACGCCCGGCGTCGTTGTACGGGCTGTGGTGGCTGACGTGGACGATGCTGCCGTCCTGCACGTTGGTGCGCGCGCCGATGCGGATGTGGTTGACGTCGCCGCGCAGCACGCAGCCGGGCCAGATCGAGACGTCGTCGCCCAGTTCGACCGCGCCGATGACGGTCGCGGCATGATCGACATGGACGCGCTGCCCGAGCGTGGGCAGGCGGCCGAGATAGGGGCGTAGCGGCGACATGCCGGCATTGTAATGGGCAGGCGCCGCGCCCCGGACTACACTCCGGCGTATGGACAAGCCCGGCAGCGATACCCCGATCAGCGACCTGCAGACCACCCTGGCGCGCCTGCGCGAGGCATGGCGGGAGTCGCGCCCGGACTACCGCCAGCGCCGCGACGACCTGCAGCGCCTGCGCGGATCGCTCAAGCGCAGGCTGCCGGAAATGGCCGACACCATCGCCGCCGACTTCGGCCATCGCTCCCGCCACGAAAGCCTGATCGCCGACGGCATGACCGTGCTCAACGAGATCGACCACCTGCGCGGCGCGCTGCGCGGCTGGATGAGGCCGCGGCGCGTGGGCGTGGGCTGGCGCTTCTGGCCGGCGCGCGCGGAACTGCGGTCCGAGCCGGTCGGCGTGGTCGGCGTGATCTCGCCG
>DATHAV010000546.1:0-1677 GCA_035296505.1 Pseudoxanthomonas sp. | reverse complement strand
GTCGTCCGCCGCGCCGGGGGTCCCGAAGGACTCGGTGCCCGCGCGCGAACGCCGCCGCCGCAGGCGCTGACGGGTGATCTTCTGTGGACCGAACAGGTAATAGATCAGATAGCCGAAATAAGGCAGCGTCGCCAGCGACAGCACCCAACTCAGGGTCGCCGCAGGCTCGCGCTTCTGCAGCACGATCCACGCGCACAGCGGCACCAGGTACAGGAGCCACGCCGCGAAGAGATAACGCTCGAGGTCCGGAATCGACCACAGCGTGTTCCACGCGGCTTGAACGGGCTCGGGCATAGGCTGCGATTCTAGACGCGTGCTCGCGCGGCCGTGATGTCATGGCGTCGCTTGGGTTGAGACGACGGCGCGGCAAGGTGGGGCATGGGCGAAGCCATCAAAGGACGCGGGTCGACCGGCCATCCGGCCGGCCGCTTCGAGCTTACGGTCAACGAGGCGGTCGACGACGGTTGGCACGGCGAGCCGGCCGACGAGTTCGTCGAGCCGCTGCCGCGCACGCAGGTGCGCGAGGAACGCGCGCGCAGCATCATCAGCCGCAACCGCTCGCCGGACATCTCCTTCAGCCAGTCGGTCAATCCCTACCGCGGGTGCGAGCATGGCTGCTCGTACTGCTTCGCACGCCCGTCGCACGCCTATCTGGGCCTGTCCCCGGGACTGGATTTCGAAACCAGGATCTTCGCCAAGACCAACGCGCCCGAACTGCTGCGTGCCGAGCTGGCCAAGCCGGGCTACCGCTGCAGCCCGATCGCGCTGGGCATCAACACCGACGCCTACCAGCCGATCGAGCGCAGACTGCAGCTGACCCGGCGCCTGATCGAGGTGCTGGCCGAAAGCCGCCATCCGTTCACCGTCATCACCAAGAACGCGCTGGTGCTGCGCGACCTGGACCTGCTGCAGCCGCTGGCGCGCCACAATCTGGTGCGGGTGTACCTTTCGGTCACCACGCTGGAAAACCGGCTCTCGGCGGCGCTGGAGCCGCGCGCCTCGGCGCCGCATTCGCGCCTGCGCGCGATCGCCCGGCTGCGGGAAGCCGGGGTGGAAGTGGGCGCGATGTTCGCGCCGGTGATTCCGTGGGTAAACGACCATGAGCTAGAAGCGCTGCTGCAGGCGGTGCGCGAGGCCGGCGCCACCGCTGCCGGCTATGTGCTGCTGAGGCTGCCGCACGAGGTTTCCCCGCTGTTCCGCGACTGGCTGCAGACGCACCTGCCCGACCGCGCCGCGCACGTGATGAGCACCATCGGCCAGCTGCGCGGCGGCAAGGACTACGACGCCAACTTCGGCACGCGCATGAGCGGGCAGGGAGTGTACGCGGACCTGCTGGCGCGGCGTTTTGCGCTGGCGCTGAAGCGCCTGGGATTTCCGCCGCGCGAGGAGAATCCAATGGACTGCAGCCTGTTCCGCGCGCCGCGCACGCCTTCGCCGCAGGGCGAGCTGTTCTGACTCAAGGGGCAGGCAGGCCGGAGCAGCGCGTCACCGCCCGCTCCCTATGGAGCCGATGCCAAGGACCGCCATGGGCACCCTTGCCATTCCGCCTTGGTGCGATGCCGAAGATCGAAACGGTGCGCCCATCGCCACCGGCGCGCATGGCAACAGTGAGCTGAGGCCGCCCTATGCCGCGCCGCCGTAGAGCTTGTCCGCGGACTGGAACAGGATCCAGCTGGT
>DATHAV010000545.1:0-3310 GCA_035296505.1 Pseudoxanthomonas sp. | reverse complement strand
TGGAAGGACGTGCACTGACGGTGCGCCTCGACAGCGCCTGCGGGGATGAGCGGGCGCCGGCGAAGGAAGCGGCCTCCGCTTCCCGCGCTGCACGGCGAGTGCATCTGGAGGAACCGTGGCGACCGTCGGCACCGGGCTGGCGGCGTCGATGCGACCGGCGGTTTTCCGGTCGTCGGAGAGCCTGATGGCTGTGAGTCCGCGTATGCGCAACACACTGACCCTGTTTTCTTCCACCAACGACGTCCTGTGCCACCGCGTGCGGCTGGTGCTGGCCGCCAAGGGCGTCACCTACGACCTGGTGCCGGTGGACGCACAGAATCCGCCCGAAGATCTGATCGACCTTAACCCGTACCATTCGGTGCCGACGCTGGTCGAGCGCGATCTGGTGCTGTACGCCGCTTCGGTGGTCAGCGAGTACCTCGACGAGCGCTATCCGCATCCGCCGCTGATGCCGGTGGATCCGCTTTCGCGCGCGCGCCTGCGCCTGGCGATGCTGCGCATCGAGCACGACTGGGTGCCGCAGGTGCAGGCGATCCAGATGGGCAACAAGCAGCAGGTCGAAGCGGGCCGCAAGCGCCTGAAGGAGCTGCTCACCGCCTCCGTGCCGCTGTTCAAGGCCAGCAAGTTCTTCCTCAATTCCGAAATGAGCCTGGCCGACTGCGCCATGGCGCCGATCATCTGGCGCCTGCAGTCGCTGGATATCCCGCTGCCGCGCGATGGCAAGGTGATCGAGGACTACGGCAACCGGATATTCCGCAACCCCGGTTTCGTGCGCAGCCTGACGGAGCAGGAAAAGCGGCTGCGGGAGATCCCTGCGTAACGCTGCTGCCGCTGGCCAAGCGGCGCTCGGCTGCACGATACGATCCGGTTGAGCCGGAACACGCCCGTCTGCTTCGTGTCCCCGCAGCGGGTTCCGGCGCGATCTTCGTGCTTCCGATGAAAAGTCCTCGCAGGTGACGCCATGAGCGATTCCGTCAGTCCAATGACCAGCCACCGCCCTTACCTGCTGCGGGCGCTGGCCGAGTGGATCGCCGACAACGACATGACGCCGCACCTGCTGGTCGACGCGACCCGCCCCGGGGTGCAGGTTCCGCCCGGCGCGGTCAAGGAAGGCAGGGTCGTGCTCAACATCGCCGAGCGCGCGGTGGTACGGCTGCAGATCGACAATCGTTCGGTCAGCTTCAGCGCCCGCTTCGGTGGGGTCAGCTATCCGGTGACGGTGCCGATTCCGGCGGTGCTGGCCATCTACGCGCGCGAGACCGGGCAGGGGATGGCGCTTCCCGACGACATCGGCGCCGCGGCCGACAGCGACCCGCACGATGGCCACGACGGCCACGACGGCGATGAGGATCCGCCGTCACCGCCCTCTCCATCCGACGATTCGCCAGGCAAACGCCTGCACCTGCGGGTAGTGAAGTAGCGGGCCGCCTTATGCGGCAGCAGGCGTCATTCCCCGATGGCCATCCGGCCGCAGCCGCATCAGCTAGAGATGCGAAGGGTACTGGGGTCAGTGCGAGTCGGGCGGTTGCGCCGCTGCCTTCGCTGGCCCGACGAACGACACCATCCGGTCGCCGCGCAGCACCAGGCGGCCGCCGTGCCGGTCGATGCCGTCGTAGGAATAGTCGAAGCGGAACAGCCGCTCGAACCCGAGCCGGCCATCCTCGTTGCGCCGCACGCGGATGCCTGCCGCGTGCACACTCTGGTCCAGCCACAGGACGCCGGCATCGGCGCAGGCGCGGCGCCCTAGGCCTTCGGCCAGTTCGGCGGCGGCCCGCGCCGAATTCCAGTAGGCGAACAGCGCCGCCCCGGCGATCATCAGCAGAATCAGGCTGGGCATGACCGGTCAGTGCAGCACCGGGCCGAGTTTCATCGACAGGTCGATCGCCCGCACATGCTTGGTAAGGCCGCCGATGGAAATGAAATCGACTCCGTCCAGGGCGATGGCCCGCACGCTCTCCAGGTCCACGCCGCCCGAGACCTCGATCGGTATGCGTCCGCGCGCGCGCGTCACCGCCTCGCGCCGCGCGGCCGCATCGAAGTCGTCGATCAGGATGCGGTCGCAGCCGATTTCGAGCGCCTCGTCCAGCTGTTCGAGGGTCTCCACTTCCACCACCAGCGGCAGGTCCGGCTGCGCGGCGCGCGCGGCCCGGATCGCGGCGCTCAGCGAACCCACGGCGCGGATGTGGTTTTCCTTCAGCATGACCGTGTCGAACAGGCCGATGCGGTGGTTGTGTCCGCCGCCGCAGCGTACCGCGTATTTCTGCGCCATGCGCAGCCCCGGCAGGGTCTTGCGCGTGTCGAGGATGGTGGCGGAGGTGCCGCGTACGGCCTCGACGAACGCCGCCGTGGCGGTCGCGGTGGCCGACAGCGTCTGCAGGAAGTTGAGGCCGGCGCGTTCGGCGCCGACCAGCGCGCGGGCGCGGCCGGACAGCGTCGCCAGCACCGTGCCCGCAGCCACGCGATCGCCCTCGCCGACGCGCCAATCGATCGACACGTCCGGATCCAGCGCCAGGTGGCAGGCGTCGAACCAGGGCCGCCCGGCCACCACCGCGTCCTGCTTGCAAAGCACGTAGGCGATATCGGCGACGTCGGGCAGCAGCGCCGCGGTCACGTCGCCGCTCCCCAAGTCTTCGGCCAGCGCCTTGCCGACGTCGGCGGCGATGATTTCGGCCGGCGGCGGCGTGAGATCGCGCTTCATCGTTCCGGAAACTCCGCGACCTGTGCGGTGGCGATGGCTTCTTCCGGCAGCAGCACCGGGATCCCGTCATCGATGCGGTACACCGTCTTCCGGTCGCGGGTGACCAGCGCTTCGCGCAGCGCTTCGGACTGGGTCGTATCGTCCGCGCGCCTGAGCCCGCCGGTGCCGATCACCCGGTTCAAGGCGTCGAGCCCGCGCGCGTCGAGCATCGACAGCGGCTGCCGGGTGGTCGGGCAGCACAGGATGTCGAGAAGTTTTCGGTCCATGGGTCCCTCGTCATGCCGTCTAGGTCGCTAGAATACGTCTTTAAGACAGGGGACGGCCATGACCGCCAGCCAGTCCAGCGCGCTCGTCGGCATCGTGATGGGATCGCGTTCCGATTGGGAGACGATGCGGCATTCGGCGCAGAAGCTCGATGCGCTGGGCGTGCCTTACGAAGTCAAGGTGGTGTCGGCGCACCGCACCCCGGACGTGCTGTTTTCCTACGCTGAAACAGCCTCCCCGCGCGGCCTGCGCGCGATCATCGCCGGCGCCGGCGGCGCGGCGCACCTCCCGGGAATGCTGGCCTCCAAGACCGCGGTGCCGGTGCTCGGCGTGCCGGTGCAGTCCAAG
>DATHAV010000544.1:0-4470 GCA_035296505.1 Pseudoxanthomonas sp. | reverse complement strand
CGCGGATTTCGACCCACAGCAGCGCGGCCACGGCGGGCACGAACAGGTACAGGCTTTCGATCGCCAGGCCCGGGATCGAGTCAACTTCGGCCAGCTTGCGGATGAAGCCGTAGAAGGCGAAGGATGCCGCCAGCGACAGCGCGATCCACGGAAAGCCACCGTAGTTGAAGGTCAGCCACAGCACGCCCATCGCGGCCACCGCCACCGACACCCACTGGGCCGCGCTCAGGCGCTCGCGCAGCAGCAGTACGCCCAGCAGCACGTTGAGCAGCGGGTTGATGAAATAGCCCAGGCTGGTTTCGACCACGTGCCCGGCGTTGACCGCCCAGATGTACAGGCCCCAGTTGAAGGCGATCAGCAGGCCGCTCGACGCCAGCATCCAAGCCACCCGCGGCTTGGCCAGCGCCAGGCGCAGCCACCGCCCGCCCTGCTTCCAGCACAGCCATCCGACCACCAGCAGCGCGCTCCACACGATGCGGTGCATCACGATCTGCAGCGACGGCACCGCCTTGAGCAGGTGCCAGTACAGCGGCATCAGGCCCCAGACGACGAAGGACCCCGCGGCCACCCACAGCCCGCGGCGGTCGACGCCCGCGGTCATTTCTCCCGCTCCGCCCTGGCCATATCGTCTATCGCCAGCGGTGCGGCCAGCGGCTCCGGGCCGGGCCCGCGTGTTCGACCGCGGTAGGCCTTGGCGCGCGTGCCCTGCCCAGGGTGATCGCCACGACGCCCGCCAGGATCACCGCCATCGCGCCGAGATCGTGCGCGCTGAAGCGCTCGCCCGCCAGCCAGGCGCCCAGCGCCACCGCGATGATCGGGTTGACGTAGGCGTAGCTGCCGACTAGGGCCGGCCGGGCATGGCGCAGCAGCCAGACATAGGCGCTGAAGGCGACGATCGAACCGAACACGCCGAGGTAGGCGATCGCCATCGCGCCGTGCAGGCTGCCGGCGACGAAGCGCTCGCCGTGCGCCAGTCCCGCCAGGGTCAGCAGGATGCCGCCGCAGGCCATCTGCGCCGCCGCGGTCATGAACGGGGACGGCAGGTCGCGGCCGCGCGACCACACCGAGCCGTACGCCCAGGCGATCGGCGCCACCAGCAGCATCACCAGGCCCTTGGGCGAGGCGGTCAGCGAGCTCCCGGCGTTGAGCCAGACCACGCCGGCGAAACCCACCGCGATGCCCAGCCATTCGATGTGGCTGGAGCGCTGGCCCCGCAGGGCTCCGAACAGCGCCATCCACAGCGGCATCGACGCGACCGCCACCGCGGCCAGGCCCGAGGACACCGACTCTTCCGCCAGCGTCACCAGTCCGTTGCCCAGGCCGAGCAATAGTGCGCCCATGAACGTCAGGCGCAGCCACTGCGCGCGGGTCGGCGCAGGCACGCCGCGCCAGCGCAGGAACGCGTACATCGCCAGGCCCGCCAGGGTGAAGCGGGTGCCGGCCACCATCAGCAGCGGCGGGTAGCCGCCCTCCAGCGCGAAGCGGATGCCGAGGTAGGTCGAACCCCACACCAGGTAGACGATCGCCAGCGCCGGCACGACGGCTGGACCGCCGCGCGCGGGCACGGCCGTGGCGGAAACAGGGGAATTCATGGGAAAGGTCACGCCGGTGAGGCGGCTATTCTAGGGCAGCGGGTTTTCGCCTGGGGTCGCAGGACGTGGTTTGGAATGGGCGCCACGCGCGGACCCAGGGTCGAGTGGATCCTTAGGTTGCGCGCGCAGATCCGGGTCGCCAGACCACCATCGGCTTTGGCCAGGCAAGCGATCAGGAAGACCGGCGAGGCCGCTGGCATGCCGACACGCCAAGAGTGCTCCGGTATCACCCAAGATCAGGCTGTGGCCGCCCAGCTTCAGACCGCCGGCATCGGCCGCTCTCGCCGAAGCAGTCGCTCCTTTAGCGGCAAACCCCAGCGATAGCCGCCGAGCGATCCATCGCCGCGTACCACGCGGTGGCACGGCACCATCACCGCGACGCGATTATGGGCGCAGGCGCTGGCCACGGCGCGCGCGGCGCGCGGGGCATCCAGCTGGCGCGCGAGCTCGGCATAGGCCACGGTCCGCCCCGCGGGGACCCGCATCAGCGCGTCCCACACCCGGCGCTGGAACGCCGTGCCGATCAGGTCCAGCGGCACCTCGCCGGCCTGCCCCGACAGGCGCTGCGCCACCGCCTGCAGGCGCGGCGCGAGGAACTCGTCGCGGCCGGCGTCGACGCGCTCGATCCGCGCGCGCGGGAATTCGCCGAGCAGACCCCGCTCCAGCGCGTGCACGTCCGGCCCGAGTTCGACCGCGCAGATGCCGCGCTCGGTCGCCGCCACCAGCGCCGTCCCCAGCGAGGTTTCGGCCAGCCCCCAGCGGATCTGCATGCCGGCGCCGCCGGCGCGATACGTGGCGGGGGTCATGCCAAGGCGCACTGCGCCATGCTCGTAAACCCGCGACGACGACCCGTAGCCGGCGTCGTACAGCGCCGCCGTGACGTCGCTGCCGGCGCGCAGCCCCGACTTGAACCTGCCCAGCTTGCGCTGCGCCAGGTAGTTCGCCGGGCTCAGCCCGTAGCGCGCGGCGAAGCGGCGCTGCAGATGCGAGGCGCTGAGGCCGACCGCGCGCGACAGTTCCTGCAATGTGGGTTCGCCGCGGTCCAGCAGCTGGCGGGCGTGTTCGAGTCTGGCGACGGTATCGTGCATGGCCCAAAGCATAGCGGGCGCCGTTTGGCGCCCGCTATCCGGATCATGCGCCGCGGCAACCGCGGCAGTGATGACGTCAGTCGGCCCAGCTTCCCGGCGCGGTCGATTCGGGCAGCACCTGCGCCGAAAGCACGCGGTCCTCGCCCAGCACGTCGATGGCATCGGCCAGGATCGCCGCCGATTCGCGAAGCAGCGGGTCCGGACGCTTCTCGGCCAGCTTCTCGCGCGCGGCGTCCTTGACGATGTCGCGCTCGTTGGCACCCAGGCCATCGTCGGCCGCGTCGTCGGCCAATGGATCCAGCGCCAGGCCGAGCGCCTTGCGTTCGGCCTGGCGCTGCTTGCGCTGGGCCTCCTGCCTCTCGCGCTCGGCGCGGCGCTCGGCCTCGTTCAGCGACACGTACTTCCTGGCCGCCTCGGCACGGAACTGGGCCACGTCCTCGGACCACCACTGGAACTCCTTGTCGGTCGCGATACGCGCGGCATGCAGCGCCTGCAGGCGAGGCAGCAGCGGGGCGAAATTGCCGTACTGCGTGTGCGGGACCGGGGCGATCCTGGTCCACGGCAGCGCATTGTCGTAGGTGCTCTCGCCGTACTCGGTGCCGTCGACGCTGACCGGGAACGCGATGTCCGGCACCACGCCCTTGTGCTGGGTGCTGCCGCCGGCCACGCGGAAGAACTGCGCGATGGTCAGTTTCACCTGGCCGAAGCGGGGCGTCTCGTTGGCCGGCCAGCGGTCCAGGTCGACCAGGTTCTGCACCGTTCCCTTGCCGAAAGTGGTCTCGCCGATCACCAGGCCGCGCCCGTAGTCCTGGATGGCGCCGGCGAAGATCTCCGAGGCCGAGGCCGAGCCGCGATTGGTCAGCACCGCCAGCGGTCCGTCCCAGGCCACGCCGGGCTTGCGGTCGGAATTGACCGTGACCCGCCCGCCGGACTCGCGCACCTGCACCACCGGACCTTTGTCGATGAACAGCCCGGTCAGTTCCACCGCTTCGTCCAGCGAACCGCCGCCGTTGTTGCGCAGGTCCATGACCACGCCGTCGATGCGCTGCTGCTTGAAACCCTCCAGCAGCTTGGCGATGTCGCGGGTGGCCGAGGTGTAGTCGTTCGGATCGCGGCGCCGGCCTTCGAAATCCTGGTAGAACGCCGGCAGCTTGATCACGCCGATGCGCTTGGCCGGCGCACCGCCGGCCGCCGGGATCTGGATGGTCTCGGCCTTGGCCGCCTGTTCCTCCAGCCGGACCTTCTGCCGGGTGATGGTGACCTGCTTGTGTTCACCGTCCACGCCGGTCTCGGCCGGCAGGTACTCCAGCCGCACCTGGGTGTCCTTCTTGCCGCGGATCTGGGCCACGACGTCGTCGATGCGCCAGCCGACGACGTCGGTGATCGGCCCCGATCTGCCCTGACCGACGCCGACGATGCGGTCGCCCGGCTTGAGGGTGCCGTTGAGGTCGGCCGGACCGCCGGGGATGATCTCGCGGATCACCACCATGTCGTCCTGGCGCTGCAGCTGCGCGCCGATGCCTTCCAGCGACAGCGACATCGCCTGGTTGAAGTTTTCCGCGGTCTTTGGCGTGAAGTAGTCGGTGTGCGGATCGATCGCGCTCGAATAGCCGTTGAGGAAGGTCTGGAACACGTCCTCGCCCTTGAGCTCGTCGACGCTGCGCTGGTAGGTCGCGTAACGCTTGTCCAGCGTGGTGCGGATGTCGGCCTGATCCTTGCCGGCCAGCTTGAGCCGCAGCCAGTCGTTCATGACCGACTTCTTCCAGATGTCGTCCAGCTCCTGCGGGCTG
>DATHAV010000543.1:0-8522 GCA_035296505.1 Pseudoxanthomonas sp. | reverse complement strand
CTTGGGAAACACGGTGACCATGATCAGCGCGCGGACGCGCTCGCGCTCGAACTCATCGCTCAGCAGCACCGTATAGCCGGCGATCACGCCCATGCGCTCCAGCCGCTCGATGCGGCTCTGCACCGTGGTGCGCGACAGCTGCAGCTTGCGCGCGATCTCCGCGGTGGACGCGCGCGCGTCCTCGCGCAGCAGCGACAGCAGGGTTTCATCGGCCGGGCTGAGCTTCATGTCTTAATTTTTCGTCGATCCGCCGAAATTCACAGGATTTTCGCGCGGATCGCACCTATCAACCGCCGATGGCATCCCGATAATAGACGATTGGCTTCCGTAACCTCTCCCGGAGCCGCCAGCACAGGAGCAGACCGCCATGACCGTGACCGCCAAGCTCGCGCCCCTGCGCGCCCACACCGGCCAGCGCCTGACCACCGGCCTGGACGAGGCGACGATCGAACGCCTGGCCGCCAGCCATCCCGAACTGGCGGCCGCCATCGACGCCGCGGTGGAGGAACACGCGCGCATCGCGGCCGAGTTCGCGGAGGTGCTGGATCTCGACGAAGCCGATCAGATCCAGGCCGTGCAGGCCGGCTATGTCAACTTCTACGCCGAAGACATGGTCAATCCCTACGTGGCGCTGGCCGCGCGTGGACCCTGGCTGGTGACCCTCAACGGCGCGGTGCTGTACGACGCCGGCGGCTACGGCATGGTCGGCTTCGGCCACGCGCCCGCGCCGGTGCTGGAGGCCATGGCGCGTCCGCAGGCGATGGCCAACGTGATGACGCCCAGCCTGTCGCAGCTGCGCTTCGACCGCGCGCTGCGGGCGGAGATCGGCCACTGGCGCGGCGGCTGTCCGTACGCCAGGTTCCTGTGCCTGAACTCGGGCTCCGAGTCGGTGTCGCTGGCCGGCCGCATCGCCGACGTCAACACCAAGCTGATGACCGACGCCGGCGGCGCGCATGCCGGGCGCAAGGTCAAGCGCGTCGCGATCAAGGGCAGCTTCCACGGACGCACCGAGCTGCCGGCGCTGTACTCGGACTCCTCGCGCAAGACCTACCAGCAGCACCTGGGCAGCTACCGGCACCACGCCGACCAGCTGCTGACCATCGAGCCCTACGACATCGAGCAGCTGCGCCGGACTTTCGCCGACGCCGAAGCCAACGGCTGGCACATCGAGGCCATGTTCCTGGAGCCGGTCATGGGCGAAGGCGATCCTGGCCGCGCGGTGCCGCCCGCGTTCTACGCCGCCGCGCGCGCGCTCACCCGCGCCCACGGCACCCTGCTGCTGGTCGATTCCATCCAGGCCGGGCTGCGTGCCCACGGCGTGCTGTCCATCGTCGACTATCCCGGCTTCGAAGGCCTGGACGCGCCGGACATGGAAACCTATTCCAAGGCGCTCAACGCCGCGCAGTACCCGCTGTCGGTGCTGGCGGTCAACGAGCGCGCCGCCGGCCTGTACCGCAAGGGCGTTTACGGCAACACCATGACCACCAACCCGCGGGCGCTGGACATCGGCTGCGCGGTGCTCGAATTGCTGACGCCCGAGCTGCGCGCCAACATCCGCGCGCGCGGCGCCGAGGCCATCGCCAAGCTGGAGAAGCTCAAGCACGAACTCGGCGGCCTGATCGCCAGCGTGCAGGGCACCGGCCTGCTGTTCTCGTGCGAACTGGCGCCGCAGTTCAAGTGCTTCGGCGCCGGCTCGACCGAAGAATGGCTGCGCGGGCGCGGGCTCAACGTGGTCCACGGCGGCGCGAACTCGCTGCGCTTCACCCCGCACTTCGCCATGGACTCGGACGAGCTGGACCTGCTGGTCGGCCTGGTCGGCCAAGCGCTGCGCGAAGGCCCGCGTATCGAACAGGCCGCCGCGGCCTGAGTGTCCGTACCGTGTTTCCGAAGCTGCAAGCGGCCACGCCTTAGACAAGCCTGCGCCATCGCCCAAGATGCGGCAGTGTTCGCGCAGCGCTGCGGCGGCTCCTTGACCGGGTCCGCGCCTAGGCCGCATCGCAGGTGCTGGACCGCTTGACCGGGCCGCGCATCCGATACGGATGCTTCGACAACTTCGGCAGCGCGTCCACCGCGGCGACCTCGACTTCTTCCTCGGAAACCGGTCGCCTGGACGTTCCAGCCCCCACAAGCACCCGCTCCACAGACACCCAGTCCTCCGCGCTTCGACAGCCCCATCCCGCCAAGTCAAACTGCCCGTCACCCAACGCGCCGGCACGCCCATGAAAACCGTCGAAGTCCGCCATCCTTTGGTCCGCCACAAGATCGGCCTGCTGCGCAACGCCGGCCTCAACACCAAGGACTTCCGCGAGCTGGTGACCGAGCTCGGCACCCTGCTCGCCTACGAGGCGACCGCCGACCTGGAGACCGGTAGCGAAACCATGGGCGGCTGGGCCGGACCGGTGCAGGTGCAGAAGATCGCCGGGGCCAAGATCACGCTGGTGCCGATCCTGCGCGCGGGCCTGGGGATGCTGCCGGGCGTGCTCGCCCTGCTGCCCACCGCGCGCGTCAGCGTGGTCGGACTGCAGCGCGACGAAACCACGCTGCAGCCGTTGCCCTACTTCGAAAAACTCGCCGGCCGCCTGGACGAACGCGACGCGCTGATCCTGGATCCGATGCTGGCCACCGGCGGCACCCTGATCGCCACCATCCACATGCTCAAGCGCGCCGGCTGCCGCCGCATCAAGGGCATCTTCCTGGTCGCCGCGCCCGAAGGCCTGGCCGCGGTGGAAGCCGCGCACCCCGATATCGAGGTCTATACCGCGGCCATCGACGAACGCCTCAACGAGCGCGGGTACATCCTGCCGGGACTGGGCGATGCGGGCGACCGGATTTTCGGTACGCGGGTGGTTTGATAGATTGCGGCGTATATCAAGCTGACGGACGAGAGCTTCATTGAAGCAGCAGACCACGCTACTGCTGCCGCTGGATGATCTGCAGTCTACAATCAAGGTTGCAGCTTTCGTCTGGCGACATTCTAGACTCAATCCGCGGCACTCGATGTTTCGGGCCTGATTCTTGAAAATATTAACCCTATGAAATTCATAGGATTTAGTGCATGGCAACTTACAAAGTCACACTCATCGATGAAACCGAAGGAGTTGACCAGACCATTGAGGTTGAGGACGATACTTATATTCTTGATGCTGCGGAACAAGCAGGGCTCGAACTCCCGTTCTTGGAATCTTGTCGTACAGGTTCTTGCTCCTTGTTCGCCGGCAAAATTCTATCAGGTACATTTGACCAATCCGACGAGTCTTTCCTGGACGACGAGCAGATCGAAGCCGGATTTTGTTCTCCTCTGCGTCGCCTATCCCCAGTCTGACTGCACGATTGAAACCCACCGAGAAGAAGAGCTGTACCTTCCCACTCCGTCCCTGGAACCGCCTCCGACAAAAGCATAACCGTTGAGAGTTTTGCCTGCGATGTAAATTATTGCAGGTAAAGCATGTGCTTGAGCCGCCGGCGACCCGATAGCTCACACCCCGGTGCCGCATCAACTCCAGTGCCGAGAGGTTGGCCTGGTCAACAGATACATCGCCAGCATCCACTGCACTCGATTCATACCATCATCGGATCTCCCGCTAACAAAAGCGTCACCCTCTGTCGCGGCCCTGTCAACGGCTAAGGCCAGGGCGAGAGACCGTGCTGATCCGCTGAGCTATTGCTGACGGTTACCTGGCACCTTCGCTCACAGTGGCGAGCTTCCGCATCGCTTGGCGACTTTTCCTACGGTCGCGATGGGTCGGCCTTATGAGGTTGTTTGTCTCCTAGTACGTCGCGGACAAATTCCGCCGTTCTTCGCAGCCAAGTCTTGGCTGATTCTTCACTTGGATTGTCGAGAGGGTGGTTAGCATCCCAGAGCACCATATCCAGCAGCATTCCATCCGCAGGAGGATGTGCCAGCAGGGTTTCAATTGCCTGTAGCCCCTGCACAACCAACTTAGGGCTAAATGAGATCGTGCCTTCCATCTGGACACGAATCGCATCCAGTATCCCTTCGTCACCCCAGTAACGTCGCAAGAATTGCCTTGCTTCTTCAAGCGGTGGACTGGGAGGGGCGTGCAGTTTCGCTTTTAGATTTCCGGCATGCCTGTCATATTGGCCTTCCTTCTAGTACCTCGCAGGGCCGGATAAGTGATAATGGTATGGAGCCTGGAGGGCTACAGGCACGAATTGAATCGCAATCAAAATCATAGATGTAAATGCTGGCGCCCCTTTGATATTGGGCCTCCAGGCTGACCGAGCTTTGCCCTGGACGAGTTCAAGGACCGATGAAAAAGAGCCGGCTCAAGTCAGCGCTCTCGCATGCAGCTCGGCCACCTCGTGCGCGGTGCCGAACCTGCCCTTGTCGTCGCGGACGACCCGGGCCAGCGCGCACTGGGTGTCGTGGGTGAAGAACAGGTGCACGTTGCGGGCGAGTTTGTCTTCGAGGAACTCGCGCTTCTCGTCGATCAGCAGTTCGGCGTTGCGGTCGTAGCCCATGGTGATGGGCACGTGCACCCAAAAGCGGCCGGGAATGAGGTCGGCGCAGAAGGCCACGCCGCCGTGCGGCCGACCGTCCACGGTTTCCGGACCCAGGATTTCGGCCAGCATCAGGCCCGGCGTGTGGCCGTGGCTGAAGCTGAAGCGCACGCTGTCGCCCAGCGCCTGCGAGCGCTCTCCCTCCACGATCTCCAGGCGTCCGCTCTCCTCCAGCAGCCCCGGCAGTTCGGGAATGAAGCTGGCGCGGTCGCGCGGATGCGGACTGCGGGCGCGCCGCCAGTGTTCGGCGCCGACCACATAAGTGGCGTTGGGAAACAGCAGTTCGGGCGCGCGGCCTTCCCGCCAGGGCGCCAGCAATCCGCCGGCATGGTCGAAGTGCAGGTGGCTCAGGACCACCACGTCGATGTCGCTGTGTTCGAAACCCGCGCGTCGCAGCGAATCCAGCAGCACGTGGCGCGCTTCCTGCACGCCGTAGCGGTCGCGCATCCTGGGATCGAAGAACGCGCCGATGCCGGTTTCGAACAGCACCGTCCTGCCGTCGAGCGGGCTCGCCAGCAGCGCGCGGCAGGCCAGGTCGATGCGGTTGTGCTCGTCCGGCGGCGCCCACTTGCCCCACACCGCGCGTGGGGCGTTGCCGAACATGGCCCCGCCGTCGAGCTTCTGCGAGTTACCGAGGAGTGACCAGAGCTTCATCGATGCGGTCCTGTGCCGGTGCTGGGCATGCGGGGTCTGCCGGCAGCAGTGTTAGTCGCGCACCGCGTTGGCGGTGAAGTAGAAAGTGAAAGCGCCTTTGCCCGGGTCGGCGGCCTGGGCCTTGATCGGCGCCAGCGCACCCGCGGCCGCAAGCGTGCCCTCGCCCACCACCAGCGGCTCGTCGCCGGACTTGAACCAGCCGCTGCGCCAGCCTTTGATCGTGATCGTCATGGTCTTGCCGGGCGGCAGTTCCAGCGCCACCCGGGCTTGGCGCGCCTGGTCGACCACCACGATGTTGCGGCCGCCCTTGGCGTTGAGCCCCTCCTGCTCCAGCGTGAACAACGGGTCGCCATCGGCCTCCACCGCGAAGCGCCAGTCGGCGCTGCCGACCGCGCCGTCCTGCTGCACCGAAATCCGCTGCAACTGCAGGCACAAGACCTGCGGCTGGGCCGGCGTGGGCGGCTCCGGCGCTTGAACGGATGTGTGCGGGGCAGCGACCGGCACCGGCGCGGCCGCCGGCGCCGGGTTCAGGTCGTTGCGCAGGTTGACGTACAGGGTGGTCAGCGCCGCCAGCAGTGCGGCCGTGCCGGTGAGGATGGCCGGAACCAGATTGAGGACGGGTTTCTTCTCGCTGTCGGCCACGCCTGGATCCTGCCGATGGTGGGTTGTGACTCTGGATAGTGTGCGCCTCGAGCGGTTACGGCGCAGTACATCGGGACGCGCCAGCGAGGCTGCGCAGCGCCAGCTAAGGCGCCGGCTGGATGCGAACCTCGGCCGCGCCCACCGGATTGCGGGGATCGCTGCCGCCGTGGAGGGTGTTGGAGCGCTTGTCCCACATCACCGTCTGCAGGTTTCCCCAGACGTGGCTGGAGGCGCGGCCGCCGGCGGTTTCCTTGGCTTCCTCGGGCACCTGCACCGTATGACCCAGGCCGCGCAGGCCCTGCACGACGTCGGGGGGGAAGGCACCGCTCTCGGCCGAGATCGCGTCCGGCACCCACTGGTGATGGTAGCGCCGCAGCGCGGCGACCTCCTGCGCGCCCAGCCCGGCGTCGTAGCCCAACATGCCCAGCAGCACCATGGTGATGATGCGGCTGCCGCCCGGCGTGCCCAGCACCGCCACGCGATCCTCCGATTCCATGAAGGTCGGCGTCATCGAACTCAGCATGCGCTTGCCCGGCGCCGGCGCGTTGGCGCCGTAGCCCATCACCCCGAACGCGTTGGGCGTGCCCGGCTTGAGCGCGAAGTCGTCCATCTCGTTGTTGAGCAGCACGCCCGTGCCCGGCGCGACCAGGCCGGAACCGAACAGCAGGTTCACGGTCTGGGTGCCGCCGACGCGGTTGCCCTGCGCGTCGATGATCGAGAAGTGCGTGGTCTCCTCGTCCTCCAGCGGCGTTTCCTCGCCCGGCAGCAGGTCGCTCGGGGTGGCCTTGTCCGGATGGATGGCGGCGCGCAGGCCGGCGGCGTATTCGCGGCTGGTCAGCGTGCGCTGCGGGATCTTCACGAAGTCCGGGTCGCCCAGGTAGAAGGTGCGGTCGCGGAAGGCGCGCCGCATCGACTCCACCACCAGGTGCGTGCGCCGGGTCTGATCCAGCTTCCGCAGGTCCCACCCTTCCAGGATCTGCAGCATTTGCGCCAGCGCGATACCGCCCGAGGACGGGGGCGGCGCGGTGACGACCTTCCAGCCGCGGTACCGGAAGACGATGGGCTCGCGCTCGCGCACCCGGTAGGCGGCCAGTTCGCGCGCGGTCCACTTGCCGCCTTCGGCGTTGACGCCCGCCACCAGCCTGGCGCCGACCTCGCCGCGGTAGAAGCCGTCGAAGCCCTTGCCGGCCAGCTGCTGCAGCGTGCGCGAGAGGTCCGGCTGCCTGAAGATCTGGCCTTCGGCGATCGGCCCGCCGCCGGCCAGATACACCGCGCGCGTGCCGAGATACCGCTCCATCACCTCGCGGCGCTGCGCGTAGCCGCGCGCCATGCGCTCGTATACCGGAAAGCCGTCGCGGGCGATGCGGATCGCCGGCGCCAGCGAGGTCTTCAGCGGCAGCTTGCCATAGCGCTCGGCCAGGTGCACGAACGCGGCGGGCAGGCCCGGGATGCCGGCCGACCATGGCCCGTTGACCGCGCGGTCGCGGTCGAACCCTCCGTTTTCCAGCAGGTACCGCTCGGGCGTGGCCGCTTCGGGCGCGGTCTCGCGCGCGTCGATGAACACGTCCTTGCCGGTGCCGGCGTCGTGCAGCAGGAAGAAGCCGCCGCCGCCCAGCCCCGAGCTGATCGGCTCGACCACCGACAGCACCGACGACACCGCGATCGCCGCGTCGAACGCGTTGCCGCCCTCGCGCAGCATCCGCAGGCCGGCCTCGGTGGCCAGTCGGTGCGCCGATGCGACGGCCACGCCCGGCGGGTGTCGGGGCACGGCGGCGGCGCTGGATGCCTGCTCGCGCGCCAGTGCCTGCGCCTGCGCAAGTGCTGGCAGTGCGGGCGCCAGCGCCAGCAGGAGCATCAGCATCGGCGCGCGGAGGATCGAAAGCGGGTTCATGGCAATTCCTGTTGCAGCCGGCGCAGCTTGGCCAGCAGCTGTTCGTTGGATTCGGGAAATGCCGGATCGGGATCGATGCATTCCACCGGACACACGACCACGCACTGCGGCTCGTCGAAATGGCCGACGCATTCGGTGCAGCGCGCCGGGTCGATCAGGTAGATGGTTTCACCCATGGAGATCGCCCGGTTGGGACAGGCGGGCTCGCACACGTCGCAGTTGACGCACAGGGCGTTGATCTTCAGTGACATGGCGAAATCGGTGGCGCCTGCATCGAGCGAATGGCCTTCCTGCTTTTTTCGCTGATCCAGCAAGTGCTGGCGCTGGGAATTTCCGCACTGCTGCCGCGCCCGCCGCGCTTCCGCGACGGGCGCTCGGTCAGTAGGCCCTTTCTTCGACTGGCCCGACCAACCGCGCAGGGGAAGCGACCCCGGCGGCAAGTCAAGAGCTTCTCGACGGCGAACGCCGGTGCGTGGCTGCTCGACGGCCACGCATCCGATCTCACTTGGCTTCGACGAATACGTAGTCCGCTCCGGTAGGCGCGACCGCGGCCTTGACGCGTTCGCCGTCGGCGGCGTCGCCGATGAACACGATCTTCACTTTCTTCATGGTGTCCGCGGGCACGCCTTCGAAAGCGGCCACCGCGATGTCCGCCATCTTGGCCGACTCGGGCGAACCGAACGCGATCAGGTTGCCGCCGACGATGCCGCGGGCGATGGCGTTGCGGGCCTGCTCCAGCTGACGGTCGTACTTGGCCTGGAACTCCGGATCGGACTGGTTGGGCAGGTAATACAGGAACGGCTGGTTGGTGATG
>DATHAV010000542.1:0-9025 GCA_035296505.1 Pseudoxanthomonas sp. | reverse complement strand
GCCGTCCTCCTTGACCCGGTACACGAACGAATCGCGGCCCACCTGCACCACCGCGATCTCGGGAACGGCGATCGCCTGGCGCGGCGGCTGGAACAGGCGCACGCCCATCAGCATGCCGGGGCGCAGCAGGCGCTCGGCATTCGGAAAATCGGCCCGCACGCTGACCGCGCGCGTGGCCGGATCGATGCGCGCGTCCACTGCCGAGACTTCACCGGCGAAGGTCCGGTCCCGATAGGCGGCGGTGGTGCCGCCGACCCGGCTGCCGTTGCGCACCGAGGCCAGCGACGCTTCGGGCACCTGGAAGTCCACGTACACCCGCGAAATGTCGTCCAGGGTGGCGATGGCGGTGGTCGGCGTGATCAGCGAGCCGGGGCTCACCTGGCGCAGGCCGAGCACGCCGCCGAAGGGCGCGCGCACCGCGCGGTCGCCGATGTCGGCGCGGACCTGCTGCACGCGCGCCAGCGCCGAATCGCGCGCCGCGCGCTGGGTGTCCAGCTGCGAACGCGCGATCAGCTGCTGCTCGATCAGCTCGCTCTGGCGCTCGAACAGCTGCTCGGCCTCGGCGTAGGCGGCCTGCGCTTCGGCCAGCGCGGCGCGCTGGGCATCGCCGCGCAGGGTAATGATCGGAGCCCCGGCCCGGACCTGATCGCCGCTCTCGAAGTGCACATTGGCGACGACCTCGCTGACCTTGGAGGTCAGCGTCACCGATTCGCGCGCCTTGACCGTGCCCAGCGCCTGCAGCTCGTCGACCCATTCGGAGGTGCGCACGACGGCGGTGGTCACCGGGATCGGACGGTCGCCGCGCGGTCCCTGCGGGGCAGGGTCCTTGCCGCCGCACGAAGCGAGCGCGCACGCGAAAATCGCCGCGGCCAGGGCGCGAGAGCCGGATCGAATCGACATGCACAATCCCGTGATGGTGGGTGCGGCGAGTTTACCGGCCCGCAGTGGACCCTTGTGCAGCGCAGGCCCACAGTGCGGCGCGAATCGACGCCTTTGTGCGGCTCGGCGATAGCTTGACGCTATAAGGGCCGGCCGGCAGGTAGGCGCCTGCGCCCTCCAACCAGACGCTGCGCCCTACAGGAGCACCGCTCGCAGCACCCAGGCGATAGCAGCGAGCACCAGCAGGCTGGCGCACCAGATCGCCAGCATCCATCCCAGGCGCACGTGCAGCGGCCGCGGCGGCGCATCGGCGGACGGCGGGACGATCTGCGGCCAGCGCGGGCGCGGCAGTTTCATGGGGGGCCGACGGTCAGCCGTGGTAGCCGTCGGCATTGACCTTGCCGCGGAACACCCAGTACGCCCAGGCCGTATAGGCCAGGATGATCGGGACCAGGACCGCCGTGCCCACCAGCATGAAGATCTGGCTGCTGCGATCGGTGGCCGCGTCCCAGACGGTGATCGCGCCGGGCACGATGTACGGGAAGATGCTGATGCCCAGCCCGACGAAGCACAGGAAGAACACGAACAGCGTCAGCAGGAACGGCGCCCGCTCGTGCCCCGCCTTCAGGCTGCGCACGAACCACAGGACCGCCGCGGCGACCAGCACCGGCACCGGCGCCACCCACAGGATGTTGGGGAAGCCGAGCCAGCGGTCGAAGTACTGGCCTTCCAGGAACGGCGTGGCCAGGCTGACCGCCACCACCGCCAGCAGGGTGCCGGCGCCCAGTTTCCAGGCCAGCTTGACGGCGTGGCGCTGCAGGTTGCCCTCGGCCTTCATGATCAGCCACGTCGCGCCCAGCAGGCCATAGGCGATCACCAGGCTGACCCCGGTGAGCAGCGAGAACGGCGTCAGCCAGTCCCACCAGCCGCCCGAGTACGCGCGCCCGGTGACGCTGATGCCCTGCAGCAGCGCGCCGAGCACGATGCCCTGCGACATCGCCGCCACGAACGAGCCGCCGGTGAAGGCGATGTCCCAGAGCGCGCGATGCGAAGGATCGCGCCAGCGGAACTCGAACGCCACCCCGCGGAACACCAGCGCCAGGAGCATGGCGGTGATCGGCGCATACAGGGCCGACAGCACCACCCCGTAGGCCAGAGGGAACGCGGCCAGCAGCCCGCCGCCGCCGAGCACCAGCCAGGTTTCGTTGCCGTCCCACACCGGCGCGATGCTGTTCATCGCGGTGTCGCGCTCTTCGCCCACGGTGAAGGTGGGAAACAGGATGCCGATGCCCAGGTCGAAGCCGTCCATCACCACGTACACGAACACCGCGAACACGATGATCAGCGCCCAGACGACCGCCAAGTCCAGGTTCATGGCTTGCCCTCCCGCTCCGATGGCTGGGTTTCGGGCTCCAGCGCCGGCGCCGGGGTGATGCCCGCGGTGCGCAGCGGCACGTGCGCGGGATCGGTTTCGTGCGCGTGCGGGGCCTTCGACATGAGCTTGAGGATGTACCAGACGCCGGCGCCGAACACCGCGAAGTAGATCACCACGAACGCCACCAGCGACGCGGCCACCGCCGGCGCGGCCAGCGGCGAGGCCGATTCGGCCGTGCGCATGAGGCCGTAGACGGTCCACGGCTGGCGCCCGACCTCGGTGGTGATCCAGCCGGCGATCACCGCGACCAGGCCCGATGGCGCCATCGCCAGCGCGAAGCGAAGCAGCGGCTTCCATTCGTACAGCTTGCGGCGCCAGCGCGCGTACAGGCTGAGCATGCCCAGCAGCGCCATCAGCGTGCCCAGGCCCACCATCACGCGGAACGACCAGAACACCACGCCCACCGGCGGACGGTTTTCCTCCGGCACCGTGTCCAGCCCGTCCAGCGGCGCGTTGGGGTCGTGCTTGAGGATCAGCGAGGACAGCTTGGGGATCTGCACCGCGTAGTCGACGCGGTTCTCGGCGCTGTTGGGAATGCCGAACAGGATCAGCGGCGCGCCTTCGGCGTGGCTGTCGAAGTGGCCCTCCATCGCCATCACCTTGGCCGGCTGGTGCTCCAGCGTGTTGAGCCCGTGCAGGTCGCCCAGGAAGATCTGGACGGGCGCGACGATCGCCGCCATCCACATGGCCATGGAGAACATGGTGCGCACGCCCTGCGTGGCCTGCTCGCCGCGCCGGCGTGCCTTGAGGAGGTGCCATGCGCCGACCCCGCCGACGACCAAGGCGGTGGTAAGGTAAGCCGCGATGACCGTGTGCACGAGGCGGTACGGAAAGCTTGGATTGAAGATGATGGTCAGCCAGGAGCCGCCCGGCACGAACTGGCCTTGTTCGTTGATCGCATAGCCAACCGGCGTGTGCATCCAGCTGTTGACCGACAGGATCCAGAAGGCGGAGATGAAGGTGCCGAGCGCGACCATGCAGGTGGCGACGAAGTGCAGCTTCTTGCCAACGCGTTCGAGCCCGAACAGCATCACGCCCAGGAAACCCGCTTCGAGGAAGAACGCGGTGAGCACCTCGTAGGCCATCAGCGGCCCGATCACCGGGCCGGCGCGGTCCGAGAACACCGACCAGTTGGTGCCGAACTGGTAGGACATGACGATGCCCGAAACCACGCCCATGGCGAACACCAGGGCGAAAATCTTGACCCAGTACCGGAACAGGTCGAGGTAGACCGAGCGTCCGGTCTTGAGCCACAGGCCTTCGAGCACCGCCAGATAGCTGGCCAGCCCGATGGAAATGGCGGGAAATATGAAGTGGAAGCTGACCGTGAAGGCGAACTGGATGCGCGCGAGCAGCAGGGCGTCGGGCAAGTCGAACATGGGGCTCCCCAAAGGGGGCGGCGGGGCTTCGCCGCTCGGGTGGTCTTACGCCGGTCGCACGAAAATGGTTGCAGTCCATGAGACATCCGGTCGCGGCGATACGGCTGCCGAAACCGGTGCGCGATGATACTCCTGCGCGGTCGCCCCTCGGTAAAGATCGGGCAACCGTGTGCGTGCGCGGATCTTGATTGGACTTTAGAAGGCCCGGCAAAACCATGTCGCGCGCTGGTGAAGGAATGCCGCGTTTCTGGGGCGCATGGATGGAGCCGCAGGCACCGCGGCTGGAACGGACCGCCCAGCGGGTCGTCGGTGCTCTGCCACGATGGGCCGCCGTTCGCCACACGCAGCGCCGCGGCCTGCGCTGGGGCAAGATGTGATCCCCGCCTGCGTCTGGACCGCCGCAGGCCGCCCGACCCGACCCCTTGGAGAACCGCATGACCCTCTACGACAGCATTCTCGACACCATCGGCCGCACCCCCATCGTCCGGCTCAATCGCCTGGCGCCCGCGCACGTCGCCCTGTACGCCAAGGTGGAGTCCTTCAACCCCGGCGGTTCGGTCAAGGACCGGCTGGCGCTGGCGATCGTCCTCGACGCCGAAGCCCGCGGCCTGCTCAAGCCGGGCGACACCATCGTCGAGGCGACCTCCGGCAACACCGGCGTGGCCCTGGCGATGGTCGCGGCCGCGCGCGGCTACAGGTTCGTCGCCACCATGGTGGAGACCTTCTCCATCGAGCGCCGCAAGCTGATGCGCGCCTACGGCGCCAAGGTGATCCTGACCCCGGCCGCCGAGCGCGGCAGCGGCATGGTGCGCCGGGCCGAGGAACTCGCCGCCAAGCATGGCTGGTTCCTGGCGCGGCAGTTCGCCAATCCGGCCAATCCCGCCTACCACCGGCAGACCACGGCCGCGGAAATCCTGCGCGATTTCGCCGGCCGCCGGCTCGACCATTTCGTCACCGGCTGGGGCACCGGCGGCACCCTGACCGGCGTGGGCGAAGTGCTGAAAGTCGCGCGGCCGGAGGTCAAGGTCACCGCATCCGAACCGGCCGGGGCGTCGCTGCTGCTGGGCAAGGAGTGGCAGCCGCACAAGATCCAGGGCTGGACTCCGGATTTCGTGCCCGACGTGCTCAATCGCGAGGCGGCCGATGAGATCCTCACCGTGACCGACGTCGACGCCATCGCCACCGCGCGCCGGCTCGCGGCCGAGGAAGGCATCTTCTCCGGCATCTCCGGCGGCGCCACCGTGGCCACCGCGCTGGAAGTGGCCAAGGGCGCGGAAGAAGGCGCGGTGATCCTGGCCATGCTGCCGGACACCGGCGAGCGCTATTTCTCCACGCCGCTGTTCGAGGGGGTCAACGAAGGCTCGGACGAAGAGTGGCTGGCGGAGCTGGCCGAGGCGGCGATTCCATGATCACCGGCGATCCCAAGCGGCGCGGAGCCGGGCCTGCCGAACTGTTTTGACCTCAAGAACGAGCGGGCGGCTTGCCCGGTATCGCCGCTCCACCTGTTTTTGCAGGCCAAGGCCGGCCCTGGCGCCCCAACCAGAACCACGTGGCAGCGAAAGCGGCGAGCATCAGCAGCATCCACAGCCACCAGGGGCGGCCGGGTTCCGCGCGTACGGTCAAGGTCCGGGGCGCGGCGATCGAAGCAGAACCCTGCGCAGGATCGCCATCTGCCTGCCGCGCATGGTGGCGCCCCGTCGATCATGTCCGCTCTACGCGCGCGCTTCCGGCTCGCCGTCGATCCGGAGATCGGGCACGTTTTCAGTATTTTTTCGGTAGCCATCGACCAAGTCCCTGGCTGCCTTCAGACCCAAGCCGGTCGTATCGCGCACGATCTTGATAGCTTCGACCAGTTGGCCACGCTGGATCGCGCCGATTGCTTCAGTGGGCAGCCCATCGAAAGGAAGGATCCCTGGGGCCGCGTGTGCATCGACCGGAAAATGCCGCCGGCCCGAGGCGTAGGTATCCACCGCCTCTTTGGCACCGCGCAAGTCCAATCCATGGTTGTGCTGGCGAACCAGCTTGACGGCCTCGAGGCGGTTGCCTCGGTCCGGTGCGGCGACCGCCGCAGCGGGAAACCGAATCTCATTAGGCATGGGGATCACGAGCGAAGGGATGGAGCATCGTAGCGCCGGCGGTGCTCGGTCGCTCGATCCCAGCCGAACTTCGTGGAGCATGGCGAGAACTGAAAGGCATCCGGGCGCTTGATCGACCCCAACGGGTTGGACTCAAGGCCCACGATGCGATTGCCCCAAATCGCATGAAAACGCCGGCACTCGGCCGGCGTCTCGTCTGTATCGTTGTCGCGAAGATGCGATGGCTCCGCAAAGCCCTACCCGCACCGCATGGGAAGCGTTCGCTCTCGCAGGGGCTGCCGGGTAGGCACCCGTCAAGCGAGGTCGATCAGCCTTCCCACTTGCCCAGCGCCGCCAGGCCGTTGGCCTTGGCGCGCTCGTACACGGTGGACTGGGCCTTGGCGAAGTTGCTTTCCAGGTCCTTGGACCAAAGCTCCAGCGCCGCGGACTGCATGGCGCGTCCGTAGGAGAACGACAGCGGCCACGGCAGGTTGCCCAGGCGGTTCATCGCATCCAGGTGCGCGGTGGCGTCTTCGTCGCTCTGGCCGCCGGACAGGAACACGATGCCCGGCAGGATCGCCGGCACGGTGCTCTTCAGGCACATCACGGTGGCGTCGGCCACCTCCTCGACGCTGGCCTGCTCCTCGCAGTCCTTGCCCGGCACCACCATCGACGCCTTGAGGATGGTGCCCTCGAGCATCACGTTCTGCTCGTACAGGGCGCTGAACAGCGCGCGCAGCGTGGCCTCGGTGACTTCGTAGCAGGTCTCGATGTCGTGGTCGCCGTCCATCAGCACCTCGGGCTCGACCATCGGCACCAGGCCCACTTCCTGGCACAGCGCCGCATAGCGCGCCAGCGCGTGCGCGTTGGCCTCGATCGCGGTGCCGGTGGGGATGTCCTCGCCGATGTTGATCACCGCGCGCCACTTGGCGAAGCGCGCGCCCAGCGAGTAGTACTCCTTGAGGCGGTCGCGCAGGCCGTCGAGGCCTTCGGTGATGACCTCGCCCGGGCAGCCGGCCAGCGGATGGGTGCCCTTGTCGACCTTGATGCCGGGGATGATGCCGTTGGCGGCCATGACCTTGGCGAACGGGGTGCCGTCGCGGGTGGACTGGCGGATGGTTTCGTCGTACAGGATCGCGCCGGAGATGTAGTCGCTCAGGCGGGGCGTGGTCAGCAGCAGCTCGCGGTAGGCGCGGCGGTTCTGTTCGTTGTTCTCGATGCCGACGCCGGCGAAGCGCTTGGCGATGGTGCCGGTGGACTCGTCGATGGCGATGATGCCCTTGCCCGCGGCCACCATGGCCTGGGCGGTTTCGGCAAGCTGTTCGATGCTCATAGGGGTTCCTAGCGGGGCAGATGGGGACAGGATCGAAATTATAGCTTGACCCTCATGCACGCCGCCGTGTGCGTCTTCATCTGGACGGCCTGCTATTCTCCTTGCATGTCGATAAGCAGTCTGAAAGCTCTGACGCTTATCGCGCTATCTGGCGTCAGCGCTTGTGCCTGGGGCACCGTGGGTATGGGGTGCATCAGCAAGGACCAGCACTACGGCATAGGCAACATAGACATCAGCACGGGTTCCGAGGGTTGTGGCGGCGGCATCGTGGGCTTATCCATAACCACACGCAGGCATCCGGAACAGGACGGGACTTGGCAGATCACGCTAGCCGAGATCGACTACCAAAAACAGAGTTTTTTAATCCGGGCGCAACAATCGCCGCGACACCGGCCAACCATCCATGCTCGACGAAGTGATGCGGTTCTGGTGCTGGATGGCGCACGCATCAAACTGAGTTGCGACTGGGCAATCGGCTAGCGGCTTTGGCGAAAAACAAACCGTTCTGTCGATGGTGAACCTACCTCATCCATGGCCTGCCATCGATCACATGCCATTTTCTGCAGTCGCGGGCAGAGCCGGCTCACAGTTCGCCCAGCCCCTGGGCCTTGCCGTCGGCGCCGATCTGCAGCAGGCGCAGGGTGTTGGTGGCGCCGTGCTGCTCCATGTGGTCGCCGCTGGTGAAGATCACGCGGTCGCCCGGGACCAGCAGGTCCATGTCGCCCAGGCAGCGCAGCGCATCGCGCGCGGCCTCGCGCGGGGCCAGGCCGCGGCTGTCGAAGGCGATGGGGAACACGTCGCGGATCATCGCCATCCTGCGGCGCGCGCCGTCGTGGCGCGAGAACGCGTAGATCGGCGCGGTGGAACGGAAGCGCGACAGGTAGCGGGCGGTGCCGCCCGACTCGGTCATCGCGACGATCGCGCGCACGCCGATGTGCTCGGACAGGAACATCGTGGCCATGGCGATCGCGTGGTCCGCGCGCTCGAGGTTGCGCGGCGCTTTCTCGAAGTCGGTGTCCATCTGGAACTGCTTTTCGGCGCCGAGGCAGATCCGGGCCATGGCCTCGACCGCCTTGATCGGGTACGCGCCGGCGGCGGTCTCGGCCGACAGCATCACCGCATCGGTGCCGTCGATGACGGAGTTGGCCACGTCCAGCACTTCGGCGCGCGTGGGGATCGGGCTTTCGACCATCGACTGCAGCATCTGGGTGGCGGTGATCACGACCTTGTTGCGCGCCAGCGACTCGCGAATGATCTTCTTCTGCAGGCCCGGCAGCTCGGCATCGCCGATCTCCACGCCGAGGTCGCCGCGCGCCACCATCACCACGTCGCTGGCGTCGATGATCTCGGCCAGGTTCTCGATCGCCTCGGTACGCTCGATCTTGGCCACCAGCGCGGCGTCGCAGCCGTGCTCCAGGGCGATTCGGCGCGCATCGTGCATGTCCTGCGCGTTGCGGCAGAACGACACCGCGATGAAGTCCACGCCGATCCTGGCCACGATGCCGATCAGCTCCTTGTCGCGCTCGGTCAGCGCGCCCAGCGAAAGCCCGCCGCCCTGCTTGTTCAACCCCTTGCGGTCCGACAGCGCGCCGTCGTTGAGCACCGTATTGACGATGCGCTCGCCCTCCACCGACACGACCTGCAGCTGCATCAGGCCGTCGTCGAGCAGCAGCACGTCGCCGGGGCGCACGTCGCCCGGCAGCCCCAGGTAGCTGACGCCCACCTGGGACGCGTCGCCCGGCGGCGCATCGGCGCTGGCGACCAGGTCGAAGCGGTCTCCGGCGCGCAGCTTGACCTTGCCTTCGGCGAACTTCTCGACCCGGATCTTCGGTCCGGGCAGGTCGGCGAGGATTCCCACTTCGGCGCCCACGCGCTGCGCCGCCGCGCGCACCGCGGCCGCGCGCTTGGCCTGGCCCGAAGGATC
>DATHAV010000541.1:0-2338 GCA_035296505.1 Pseudoxanthomonas sp. | reverse complement strand
TCTGCGCGCAACCTGGTGCGCATCTTTTTCCTGACCGAGCGCCTGAAGGCGCTGGCCGGGAAGGATCACGGCATCCAGCGCGTGCACGTGGCGGGCGCCGGCGTCATGGGCGGCGACGTCGCGGCCTGGGCGGCTTACAAGGGCTTCGAGGTCACGCTGCAGGACCGCGAGCAGCGCTTCATCGATCCGGCGATGCAGCGCGCGCAGGAGCTGTTCGCCAGGCGGATCAAGGACGAAGCCAAGCGGCCGGCGGTGGCCGCGCGCCTGAGGGCCGACCTGGCGGGCGACGGCGCGGCCGAGGCCGACCTGGTGATAGAAGCGATCATCGAGAGCGCCGAGGCCAAGCGCGAGCTGTACCAAACGCTGGAACCGCGGATGAAGGCCGACGCGCTGTTGACCACCAACACGTCCTCGATCCCGCTGACGGAGCTGCGCGGGCAGCTGCAGCGGCCTGGGCAATTCGCAGGCCTGCACTACTTCAACCCGGTCGCGCTGATGCCGCTGGTGGAGATCATCCGCCACGACGGCATGGCGCCGGAAACCGAAAAACGCCTGGCCGCGTTCTGCAAGGCCCTGGACAAGCTGCCGGTGCCGGTCGCGGGTACGCCGGGTTTCCTAGTCAACCGCGTGCTGTTCCCGTACATGCTCGAAGCGGCGGCCGCGTATTCGCAGGGCATCCCCGGCGCGGTGATCGACCAGGCCGCGGTCAAGTTCGGCATGCCGATGGGACCGATCGAGCTGATCGACACCGTCGGACTGGACGTGGCCTCGGGGGTGGGGAAGGAGCTGGCCCCATTCCTCGGCCTGCCGATCCCCGCCGCGCTCGATGCGCCGCCGCAGCCGGGACAGCGCGGCAAGAAAGACGGCCTGGGCCTGTACAGGTGGGAGAACGGCAGGGCGATCAAGCCCGAAGTGCCGAAGGACTACCGGGCGCCTGCGGATCTGGAGGACCGGCTGGTGCTGCCGCTGTTGAACGAAGCAGTGGCCTGCCTGCACGAAGGCGTGGTCGGCGACGCCGACCTGCTGGATGCCGGGGTGATCTTCGGCACCGGCTTCGCGCCGTTCCGCGGCGGCCCGATCCAGCACATCAAGGCCACCGGCGCCGATACGATGGTCGGCAGGCTCAAGGCGCTGCAGGGCCGCTATGGCGATCGCTTCGCCCCACGCCCCGGCTGGGATTCGCCCGCGCTTCGCCAGCCGACGGCTTGACCTTACACTTGCCTCCCATAGCGGCACGCAAGGATGCGGGCTGCGCGATTCCACTTGCTTCTTAAGGGTCCCGCATGTTCAACCTCAGCCCGCCCACCCGGGGCATGTTCTTCCTGTCGCTTCTGTTAGGCGGCCTCGGCATCGCCGCACGCCTCGGCTATATCCCGGCGCTGGCGCCGCATGCCTTCTGGCTGGTGTGCGCCGGACTGGTGACCCTGCTGCTGGGCAATCTGTTCAGGGGGCTCTGAACGCAAGAACGCGGCCGAAAGCCGCGTTCTTGCTGGAGCCGGCTTAGGACATCGCGTCCCGACGGCGCACGAATCGGCGCACGCTCACATCGTATGGGTGGGCTTGTCGCCGCTGAGCGTACCGGCCAGCAGGGTTTCGATCTTGCTCTTCACCGCCTCGCCTTCCCGGGTGTCGGCAAACTGCACGCCGATGCCCGCGGTCCGCGCGCCCTGGGCGCCGACCGGCGTCACCCAGATGACCTTGCCCGCGACCGGCAGTCGCTCGCTGGACTCGGGCAGCGTGAGCAGCAGGAACACTTCGTCGCCCAGGAAATAGCGCTTGGCCGTGGGGACGAAGATGCCGCCGTTCTTCACGTAGGGGATGTAGGCGTTGTACAGCGCCGCCTTGTCCTTGACCGCAAGGGACAGGATGCCCTGTCGACCGCCGCCTGCCACTGCATTCATCCAACGTCTCCATTGCCGGCCCGCGCGCGCGTCGTGTCGCGCCAGGCCAAAAGTAGGTCCGCCATCGCCAGATCGCCGCGGACGGTGGTGGTCAGCAGATCCCGGGTTCGATTGGCGGCATCGAACCATGCGGCCAGCTTGTGCAATCGCGCCGGATCGGTCAAGCCGGGCGCCGAAGCGTGGGCCAGCGCGAGATCGGCGGCGTGGCGCAGGCGCAGGTCGGCGTGTTCGTCCGCGGCCCAGCGCTGCGCGGTTTCGACCACGCCAAGGTCGCCTCGCTGCAGCCTGGCCAGGTCGGCGGCGACCGATTTGCGCAAGGCCAGGCCGCCTTCGCGCAGCCATTGGTCGGCCTGCCCCGGATGGCCGCGCGCGGCATCCAGCGCCTCCTCGGCGTCCTGGTGCGCATGGCCCTGCCGCTGCAGCCAGGCCAGCGCTTC
>DATHAV010000540.1:0-3883 GCA_035296505.1 Pseudoxanthomonas sp. | reverse complement strand
GTCGCCGGTGGAGTGGCGGCCGAACCCGCCGGGGCTGCGGTGGAGACAGGCGCTGCGGTGGCCACGGGCGTTACCGCGCCGCCGGTCCACTCCAGCACCAGCTTGGCGCCCGAGGGAGTCGGCTCCGTGCGCGGTTTGAGCGCGGCGCCGGCCCGGGCCAGATCGAACACGATCCTCAGCGTGCCCGGCGTGGGCTGGCCGGTGCGGACCGCGCTGACGACACCGGCGCCCGCCGGCAGCCTGAGGCCAGCCATGGCGGTCGAGGCAGGCAGGTCCACCACCAGTCGATCCGGACCCGAGAGCGACAGGGTCTTGTATTCGCCCGCGCCCGCCAGCTCGATTTCCGCGCGGGTGCCTGCGGCGGTGGCGTCGACGCTGACCATGCGGACTTCCCCCGCGTCCGCTCCGAACAGCGGCACCAGGCCGAGGCACAAGGCCAATGCGGTCGATCCAGATCGGGGTAGGGCCTTGAGCATGCGCGGATTCAAGCACCATCGGATTACGATTGCAACCCGAATTTCCTTATTTATCTGGGACCTGCCGAACCTTCTTGTATGCTTTGAACATGAACATTCCGCAACTGGACGTCCGCAGCCAGCTGCCGGACCCACTCATGCCCGATGGAGGACTCGGAAGCGACTTCGGCGCGGCGTCCATCGCCCTCGACGGCGAGCCTCACCCGCAGGTCGGGCGGCGGCAGGCCGGTGTCCGCCTTTTCGGGCCATTCGACCAGCCACAGCCTGACTTGGGCATCGTCCAAGCCCAGAAAATCGAGTTCGGCGGCGTGGCCTATGCGGTAGAGATCCAGATGCCAGGCTTCGCCGCCGGCGACCGGGTAGCGCTCGACCAGGGTGTAGGTGGGACTGCGGATCGCGCCCTGCACGCCGAGCGCCCTCAGCAGCGCGCGCGCCAAGGTCGACTTGCCCGCTCCCAGGTCGCCCTGCAGGTAGACCGCCGCCAATGGCGGGCAGCTCGCCGCCAGGCGTTGGCCCAGGAGCTCCATCGCGTCGGGATCGGGCAGACGCAGATGCATCAGGCCGCTACCGGGTTGCACAGGCGACGCAGGTGAGGCCACAGGTCCGAGGGCAGCAGCCCGCGCTCGCCGTCAGCGGCGGCGGCATCGCCAGCGAGCGAATGCGCCAGGGCGCCGGCAGTGGCGGCATCGAACGCATCCAGGCCCTGCACCCGCAGCGCCAGGATCACGCCGGTCAGTACGTCGCCCATGCCGCCCACGGCCATGCCGGGATTGCCCGCGTCGATCACCCGTGGCGTGCGCCCGGGCGCGGCCACTAGCGTGCCCGCTCCCTTCAGCACCACCACCGAAGCGTGGCGCTGCGCCAGCGCCTGCGCAGCCGCGAAACGATCGTCCTGCACCTGACCCGTAGTAACACCGAGCAGGCGTGCCGCTTCGCCGGGATGCGGCGTCAGCACGGCCTCGTGCAGCGCGCGCGGGTCAGCAGCGATCAGGTTGAGCGCATCGGCGTCGAGCACCAGCGGCTTGTCGGCAAGAAGCGCCAGCCGCAGCATCGCCTGCGACCATTGGCCCTGGCCGAGCCCAGGCCCGACCGCGATCGCTCCGGCCTGCGCCAGCATCGGCCGCAGGTCCTCCGCCGATTCCACCGCGCGCGCCATGGCCTCCGGACGCCGCGCCAGCACCGCCGGCACGTGCGCGGCGCGGGTCGCTACCGAGACCAGGCCGGCGCCGCTGCGCATTGCCGCTTCGGCGCACAGCACGATCGCGCCGCCGCTGCCGTGGTCGCCGCCGATGCACAGCACGCGTCCGGACTCGCCCTTGTGCGTGTTGCGGCGCCGACGCGGCAGCCATAGGGACAGCGCTTGCCTGCCCACCAGTTCGGCGCACGGTTCCGCCGATTCGATCAGCTTCGCGTCAACCTCCAGGTCATCGAGTTCGAGCATGCCCACGCGTTCGAGCGCGTCGTCGCTGTACAGGCCGGCATGGCGCACGATGAACTGCAGCGTACGCGTGGCGGCCACGGCCTGGCCGGGACAAGCGCCAGTGTCGGCGTCGACGCCGCTGGGCACGTCCAGCGCCAGCACCGGGCACGCTTGGGCATTGATCGCGCCGATCATGGCCGCGGCCGCCGCATCCGGCCCGCGCTCCAGGCCGATGCCGAACAGCGCATCGACGACCAGGTCTACATGCGGAAGCGTTCCGGAAAAAATTTCTACCGCGCCGCCGGCGGCGATGTACTCGGTGCAGGCACGCCGCGCCAGCGGCGTGCGCGGCGCGTGCGAGCCAAGATGCAGGACCTTTACCTCGCAGCCCGACTGCAGCGCCAGGCGCGCCAGCACGTAGCCATCGCCGCCGTTGTTGCCCGGACCGCAGACCACCAGGATGCGCCGCGCGTGCGGCCAACACTTGGCCAGGTGTCGCCAGGCCGCGTGCCCGGCGCGCTGCATGAGCACGTAGCCGTCCCCGTCCAACAGCGCAGTCGCGCGCGCATCGATTTCGCGCGCGGCGCGGCGATCGAACAGGGGCGAGAATCCAACCATGGCGCGGATTCTATACTTGCGCCATGTCCTCGCCTTCCGCCGCCATCGCCGATCCCGTCGCCTTGGCGCGACGCATCCGCGAGCTGGCGCGCGAACTCGGGTTCCGGCGCTGCGGCATCAGCGGCATCGAGCTGGCCGAGGACGAGGCCCACCTGCGCGACTGGCTGGCGCAGGGACTGTACGGATCGATGCACTGGATGGCGCGGCACGGCGATAAGCGTTCGCGCCCCAGCGCGCTGATTCCCGGCACGCTGCGGGTGGTTTCGGTGGGCCTGGATTACGGCCGCGACGATGGCCAGGAGGCCTGGACCACGCTGGCCGATGGTCGCCGCGCGTACGTCGCGGGCTATGCGCTGGGCCGCGATTACCACAAGCTCATGCGCCAGCGCCTGCAGACGCTGGCCGATCGCATCCAGGGCGAAATCGGGCCGTTCGGGCATCGCGTGTTCGTCGATTCGGCGCCGGTGCTGGAGCGCGCGCTGGCGCGCAACGCGGGTTTGGGCTGGATCGGCAAGCACACCTGCCTGATCGACCGCGACGGCGGTTCGTGGTTCTTCCTCGGCGAGATCTACGTCGACCTGCCGCTGCCGATCGACACGCCGGCGAGCGCGCACTGCGGCACCTGCACGCGCTGCATCGACGTGTGCCCCACGCAGGCGATCGTGGCTCCGTACCGGCTCGACGCGCGGCGCTGCATTTCCTACCTCACCATCGAGCACGAGGGCTCGATCGACGAAGCGCTGCGGCCGGCGATGGGCAACCGCATCTTCGGCTGCGACGACTGCCAGCTGGTGTGCCCCTGGAACAAGTTCGCCAGGCGCAGCGACGAGCCGGATTTCCGCGCCCGCAACCAACTCGATAGCGCGACGCTGCCGCAGCTGTTCGCATGGGACCAAGACGAGTTCCTGCGCCGCACCGAGGGCTCTGCGATCCGCCGCAGCGGCCATGAGCGCTGGCTGCGCAACATCGCCGTGGCGCTGGGCAATGCGCCGACCGCGCCGGACGTGCTGGAGGCGCTCGCAGCGCGGCGCGACGATCCTTCGCCGCTGGTCCGCGAGCACGTGGCCTGGGCGATCGCGCAGCACGCGCACTGACTTTGGTGGGCGTGCCCCGCGTAGGTCTGGCGCTCAGCCGCGGGCCTTGAGCTCCTGCAGCAGCGCCCGGGTCACCGGATCGCCGGCCTCGGCCTCGCCTTTCAGCCCGGGCAGCAGCCCGCTGGCGAGCTGCTTGCCTAGCTCCACGCCGAACTGGTCGAAGGCGTTGATGCCCCACAGCACCGACTGCACGTAGACGCTGTGCTCGTACATGGCGATCAGCGCGCCCAGCGACCGGGGGGTCAGCGCGTCGAGCAGGATCATGGTGCTGGGGC
>DATHAV010000539.1:0-7162 GCA_035296505.1 Pseudoxanthomonas sp. | reverse complement strand
CCGCGGCTGCATCGGCCGGGGTGTTCGCCGCGCTGGCGCCGGTGTCCACGGGCGCGGCCAAGCCGTCCTGTTGCTCGGAGGCGTTCGGATTGGCGAGCTTCACCTTCAGCGTGAACACGTACGGCAGGGCGCGATTGCCGTTCACCGCTGGCGCGGCGGGGGCGCCCTTCTCCTCGCCCTTGGCCTCGATGATGGAAAGATCCGGGTTGGTCATCCAGCCAGAACTTTCCAAGTTGCGCATGTAGGTACTGACGCGGGCGTTCGACTGCGAGCGGCCTTCCAGCGTAAGGATCTCGCCTTCCTGCTTGATGGTGGCCAAGGCGACGCCGTCGGGAATGGTGCGGACCAGCGAGTCGAACAGGTGGACCATCTGCGAGCGATTCGCCTGCAGCTGTTCGATGACCTTCTTGCGCGCCAGCAGACGGTCCTTCTGCTTGTCGAGCGCCTCGATCTCGACGATCTGCTCCTCGACCTTCTTGATTTCGGCATCGAGGAACTGGTTGCGATCGTTTTGGCCGCTGATCTGCTGGTCGTAATGGAACCAGATCGCGAACGAAAGGAACAGGCCCGCGGCGGCCGCCAGGCCGAGCATTGCGTAGAACTCTTTCTGCCGTTGCGCGCGGCGCTCCGCGCGCCACGGGAGCAGGTTGATCTTTGCCATTAGTCGAAGCTCCTGAGGGCCAGGCCAGTGGCGATCATCAGGGCAGGCGCGTCCTGGGCCAGCGCATGCGCCTGCACCCGCGGACCCAGGGTCATTTGCGCGAGCGGGTTGGCCACCACGGTGGGTACGCCGAGCTGCTCCTCGACCATCTCGGGCAGCCCGACCAGCGCCGCGCAGCCGCCCGCCAACACGATCTGGTCGACCCGGTTGAACTCGCTGCCGGCGTAGAAGAACTGGAGCAGACGGCTGATCTGCTGCACCGTCGCTTCCTTGAACGGCTCCAGCACTTCCACCTCGTAGCTTTCGGGCAAGCCACCCTGGCGCTTGGCCATGCCGGCCTCTTCGTAGGTCAGCCCGTAGCGGCGCATGATTTCGTCGGTCAGCTGCTTGCCGCCGAACACCTGCTCGCGGCTGTAGAGGCTGCGACCGGTGCGCAGCACGTTGAGGGTGGTCATGGTGGCGCCGATGTCGACCAAGGCCACCACCCCGTTGCGCGGGATCGGCAATTCGCTGGAGAGCAGGGCGAAGGCGTTCTCCACCGCGAACGCCTCGACGTCCATGACCTTGGAGGTCAGGCCGCCGAGCTCGAGCGCCGACTGCCGAAGCTCGACATTCTCCAGGCGCGAGGCCGCCAGCAGAACCTGCACCATCTCCGGATTGTTGGGCATCGGCCCCAGCACCTCGAAGTCGATGCTGACTTCCTCGATGGGGTACGGAATGTAGTTGACCGCCTCGAGCTCGACCTGCGCCTCGAGATCGTTCTCGTCCAGTTCCGCGGGCATCGGGATGATCTTGGTGATCACCGCCGAACCGGCGACGGCGGCGGCGGCGTTGCGCGCCTTGCTGCCGGCGCGAGTGACCGCGCGGCGGATCGCCTCACCCACCGCTTCGACCTCGACGATGTTCTTTTCGACCACGGCATTGGGCGGCAGCGGCTCGACGGCGTAGTGGTCCACGCGGTAGCGATTGCCGATCTTGGAAAGCTGAATCAGCTTTACCGCAGTCGAACTGATGTCGACGCCAATCAGCGGCGACTGGCTCTTAGGTATAAGCCCCACGGTATCTCCCCTTACGACGCGCGCTGGACCTGAACGGCCCAGCGCCCATTAATAACGAATATTTCACCACTTGCAAGACCCGAGCCGCAGCCTGTGCGGACTGTCACAAGCTCACCGAAGATCGAGCCAAGTGATTGTTTCCCCCGGGTCGCACCAGCCGATCCCCGGAGTCATCTATACTCCGGCGCCATCGTTTCCGCAATCGGAATTTGTCTGGATGTCCCGTCTTCGCCGCCTGCTGCGCTGGGCAATCGTTGCCTTCATTGCCCTGTCCGTGGTCGGCGCCATCGGCCTGGGAACCCTCTATTACCTGGTATCGGCCAAGCTGCCCGACATCCAGTCCCTGCGCGATGTGGAGCTTCAGCAACCGCTTTACGTGTACGCCAGCGACGGACGCCTGATCGGGCTTTTCGGCGAAACCCGGCGCTACCCGGTGGACATCGAGGAGGTGCCCAGGACCGTCAAGGATGCCTTCATCGCGGTCGAGGACAGCCGCTTCTACGAGCATAGAGGGGTCGACTACAAGGGTGTGGCGCGGGCGATCTGGCTGCTCAGCACCACCAGCGACAGCCGCGTTCCCGGCGGCAGCACCATTACCCAGCAGGTGGCGCGGCAGTTCTTCCTGAGTTCGGAGTACAGCTACACCCGCAAGCTGGCCGAGATGCTGCTGGCGATGAGGATCGAGAAGATGCTGACCAAGGATCAGATCCTCGAGCTGTACTTGAACAAGAGCTTCTTCGGCAATCGGTCCTACGGCGTGGCCGCGGCCGCCGAGTTCTACTACGGCAAACCGCTGGACCAGCTCAGCCTGGGAGAGATCGCGACCTTGGCCAGCACGCCCAAGTTTCCCTCCAGCGGCAACCCGATCAGCAACCCGGAGCGCAATCGCGAGCGCCGCGACTACGTGCTCGATCGGATGGTGGAGGAAGGCTATCTGAGTCCGGCGCAGGCGGCTCAGGGCAAGTCCGAACCCATGCACGCCAAGCCGCACGAGCGTCCGGTGGAGGTCTACGCGCCGTACGTGGCGGAAATGGTGCGTCAGGAAATGATCGCCCGGTTCGGCGGCGATGTGCTGACCAAGGGTTATCACGTCACCACCACCATCGATCCGGCCATGCAGATCGCGGCCGATGTCGCGGTGCGCGAGGGCCTGGGGCTGTACGACCACCGCCATGGCTGGCAGGGGACCGAACAGCATTTCGAGGTCGCCACCGATGCCGATGCCGCCGCGCTGGCGAGCCATCTGTCCGGAATTCCGCCTCAGAACGGGCTGCTGCCGGCGATCGTGGCCGCGGTCCGCAGCGACGGCGGCGCCGACATCGTGCTCGCCGATGCGAGCCAGGTCTCGCTTGCGGCCAGCGCCAGCAAGTGGACCGGCCGCACGCCGGCCAAGCTGTTCGAACGCGGCGATCTGGTGCGGGTGAAGCGGGTGCCGGTCAAGCCGGGTGAGTACGCGATCGAGTACCAGGTCGACCAGATTCCGCGCGGGCAGGCGGCACTGGTGTCGCTGGACGCCCATGACGGTTCGGTCAAGGCCATCATCGGCGGCTACAGCTTCGCCGGGAACAAGTTCAACCGCGCCACCCAGGCGCGGCGTCAGCCAGGGTCCAGCTTCAAGCCGTTCGTGTACGCCGCCGCCTTCGAACGCGGCTTCCATCCAGGCTCCATCGTGCTGGACGCACCGGTCGTGTTCCGCGACCGCCGGGGCCGCGCCTGGCGACCCCAGAACGACGGCGGCGGATTCTCCGGCCCGATGCGGGTGCGCGAGGCATTGGTGCGTTCCAAGAATCTGGTGTCGGTGCGCCTGCTCGACGCGATCGGAGTCGATTTCACGCGCAAGTACATCAGCCAATTCGGGTTCGAGGAAGCCGAACTGCCGCCGAACCTGTCGATGTCGCTGGGTACCGCATCGCTGACTCCGCTTTCGGTCGCCCGTGGGTACGCCGTGTTCGTCAATGGCGGTTCGCTGGTGACACCGTGGTTCATCGACGAGGTCAAGGATCGCGACGGCACGGTGATCTTCAAGGAGAACCCGGCGCGCGCGTGCCGCACCTGCGGTGGCCGCGCGGGTGCCGTGGCGGTGGACACCGTGGTCGACGGCTTCGACCTGGGGCCGGCGAGGCCGAAGCCCGCGCCGCGCGAAGAAGCCCAGCCCGAGACCGAGGTCGTGCAGAAACCAGTGGATCCCAATGCGGTGGTCGCGCCGCGCGCGATCGACGAGCGCACCGCGTACCAGTTGATCTCGATGATGCGCGACGTGGTCCAGCGCGGCACGGGGACCGCGGCCAAGGTGCTGGCGCGGGAGGACGTGGGCGGCAAGACCGGCTCGACCAACGACTACCGCGACGCCTGGTTTGCCGGGTTCGGCGGCGGCCTTGCGACGGTGGTGTGGGTCGGCCGCGACGACTTCCGCAGCCTGGGCAACCGCGAGTACGGCGGACGCGCCGCGCTTCCGATCTGGATCGACTTCATGCGCGAGGCGCTCGAGGGCCGGCCGGTGGACCAGAACGAACCGCCGGAAGGCATGGTCCGGGTGTTCGTGGGCGCCTCGGGCAACCTGATGAGCGAGGGTTCCGGCGGCACGCCCGAATACATCAAGGTCGAAGACCTGGACCGCATGCAGAACCAACCCGATTACGGCAGTCAAGGCAGCGATGACGCAGCGGCCGATGACGAAGCAGCGTTCGACATCTTCTGAGAACTTAGGCGTTTGGGCGTCGCCGGCGGTCGATGCCCGACGCACCGGCGTTAGTGGACGCTTCATGCGCGGGCCACGGACGATCGACTAAAGTGCAGGCGTGATCCTCTGCGGAGAGCGCCATGCGACAGGCCCGCCAGCATTCCGAAAGCCGGCTCCGCGAGCGTCGCCAGCGCGTCGCCCATGAAGCGGCGCGTTTGCTGGCCGACGGGACGATCGACGACTACCACCAGGCCAAGCTCAAGGCCGCCGGCCGCCTGGGAATACACGACGAGGCCTCGCTGCCGCGCAACCGCGAAATAGAGGAGGCGCTGCGGCAGTACCAGCGTCTGTTCGAAAGCCAGGCGCACCTGTCGTTGCTACGGGCGCGGCGCGAGGTCGCGATGCAGGCGCTGGAGTTCTTCGCACCTTTCCACCCGCGCCTGGCCGGCGCGGTATTGGAAGGCACTGCGGTCGGCAACAGCCCGGTGCAGCTGCATTTGCACAGCGACGACGCGGAAGCCGTGATGCTGTTCCTTGTCGAACACCGTATCCCGGCCGATGCGGGCGCGCGGCGCCTGCGCCTGGACAGGAGCCGCAGCACCGAGGCGCCCACGTGGCGGTTCGAAGCCGATGGCGTCGGCATCGAACTCACGGTGCTGCCGCACGACGCGCTGCGCCAGGCGCCGCTCTCGCCACTGGACGACAAGCCGATGTGGCGCGCCTCGGCGGCGCAACTGCGGCAGCTGATGGAACGGGAAGAGCCGGACCATTAGCGGCTGGACAAAGGCTTCGGGTATAGCCAGCGCCCCGGCAAGTCGGCATGCATGCCGGGGCTGATGCCCCACAACGAAACCCCCCGCTTGCGGGGGGGTTTGTCGCCTGCCGATCCGCCCGCCGGTCAGCGCTCGTCGAGCGGCATGTAGTCGCGCGAATCGTGGCCGGTGTATATCTGGCGCGGGCGCCCGATCTTGGCTTCCGGATCGACCTGCTGCTCGAGCCAGTGCGCCACCCAGCCGGCGGTGCGGGCGATGGCGAACATCACCGTGAACATCTCGGTCGGGATGTTGAGCGCCTTGTAGATGATGCCGGAGTAGAAATCGACGTTCGGATAAAGCTTGCGCTGCACGAAGTAGTCGTCTTTCAGCGCGGCCTCCTCCAGGCGCAGCGCCACCTCCAGCATCGGATCGTTGACCCCCAGCTCGCCCAGCACCTGGTGGGTCATCTCGCGGATGATCTTGGCCCGCGGGTCGAAGTTCTTGTACACGCGGTGCCCAAAACCCATCAGGCGGAAACCCGACTCCTTGTCCTTGGCCTTGCCCACCGCGGTGCTGACGTTCTCGGGCCGGCCGATCTCGGCCAGCATCTTCAGCACCGCTTCGTTGGCCCCGCCGTGCGCCGGACCCCAAAGCGCGGCCACGCCCGCGGCCACGCAGGCATAGGGGTTGGCGCCGGTGGAACCGACCATGCGCACGGTCGAGGTCGAAGCGTTCTGCTCGTGATCGGCGTGCAGGATGAAGAGCAGGTCCAGCGCCTTGGCGGCGACCGGATTGAGCTCGAGCGGCTCGCTCGGCACTTCGAACATCATGTGCAGGAAGCGGTCCACGTAGGCCTGGTTGTTGCGCGGGAAGCGCACCGGCCAGCCGATCGAATAGCGGTAGCACGCGGCGGCGATCGTCGGCACCTTGGCGATCAGGCGGATCGCCGCCAGGCGGCGCTGCTCGGGATCTTCCAGGTCCAGGCTGTTGTGGTAGAACGCCGCCATCGATCCGATCATGCCCACGAGCATCGCCATCGGATGGGCGTCGTGGCGGAAGCCGCCGAGGAAGTTCTTGAACGCCTCGTGCATCATCGTGTGATGCGCGACCTCATGATCGAACTTCGCGAACTGGTCCGCGCTGGGGAGCTCACCGTGCATCAGCAGGTAGGCGACCTCCAGGAAGCTGGAGTTCTTCGCCAGTTGCTCGATGGGATAGCCGCGGTACAGCAGCACGCCGTTGTCGCCATCGATGTAGGTCACCGCCGATTTGCAGCTGGCGGTGGCGGTGTAGCCGGAATCGTAGGTGAAGAGACCGGTGTCCCTGGCCAACTTGGAGATATCGACGCAATCGTTGCCGAGCGTCGGCTTCAATACGGGCAACTCCACCGACTTGTCGCCGGCGTTCAGCGTGACCTGGTCGAAATCGGACACAGCGCGCTCCTTCGTGGGTGGCGTCGGCCGGTGCCGGACGCGGGACGGAAGTCCACGGCAGCCCGTGGATGCGCCGAATTATCGCACACGCGTTTTGGAGCCGTCGCTCCAACCCGCCGGTGCTGGACCAAAGCAGCATCCGCGGGATGCGGAAACGAAAACGGCCGCGCGATGCGCGGCCGTCGATGCGGCGTCAGTGGCTGAGCGCTTACTTCTGCTGGTAGCGCTTCTGAAACTTGTCGATGCGTCCGCCGGTGTCCATGACCTTGTGCTGCCCGGTGTAGAAGGGGTGCGACGCGGAGGAAACTTCGATCTTGATCAGCGGATACTCGTTGCCGTCCTCCCACTTCACGGTCTCGTTGCTGGCCAGCGTCGAGCGGGTGAGGATCTTGAATTCGGAAGTGACGTCCTGGAAGACGACGTCGCGGTATTGCGGGTGGATGTCGGCCTTCATGGCGGGCACCGGATCTGGGAGTGAAGCGCGGCATTGTAGTCCCGGAGCCAAACTTGGCGCAAGCGAGCCAGTCCTCGGACACAGGGCTAGGCAGCCGCCAGAGCCTCGCGGATCAGGCGCT
>DATHAV010000538.1:0-3010 GCA_035296505.1 Pseudoxanthomonas sp. | reverse complement strand
GCACGGCGGGGAGTGACGCGGAAAAATGCCTCCCGCACGATCCGGAGCGGCTAGACTTCCGCACTACGCCTCCCGCCTCGACCGCCTTTTCCACCCAATGCCGGCGCCAACCCTTTGATCGCCGCAACTCCCGCGGTCCATACGCCGCTCATGAAACAGTTCTTCGCCGCCAAGGCGGAGTACCCGGACCTGCTGCTGTTCTTCCGGATGGGCGACTTCTACGAGCTGTTCTACGACGACGCGCGCAAGGCGGCGCGGCTGCTCGACATCACCCTGACCCAGCGCGGGAGCTCGGGTGGCGCCCCGATCCCGATGGCCGGCGTCCCGGTGCATGCGCACGAAGCCTACCTGGCGCGCCTGGTGGCGCTGGGCGAATCGGTCGCCATCTGCGAGCAGATCGGCGACCCGGGGCTGGCCAAGGGGCTGGTCGAACGCAGGGTGGTGCGCGTGGTCACTCCCGGCACGGTCACCGACGAGGCTCTGCTCAACGAGCGCCGCGACACCCTGCTGATGGCGGTCGCGCGCACCGGCACTTCCGCCAAGGGCGCGGCTTATGGACTGGCATGGGCCGACCTGGCCGGTGGCCGATTCCTGGCCAACCAGGTTGACAGCGCCGACGCGCTCGAGGCCGAGCTGTCGCGGCTCGAGCCAGCCGAGCTGCTGATCCCCGACGAAGAGGGCTGGCCCGCCTTCGTGCACTCGCGCGGAGGTATGCGGCGACGCGCGCCGTGGCTGTTCGACGCCGACAGCGGACGACGGCAGTTGCTGCAGTTCTTCGGCGTGCACGACCTCAGCGGCTTCGGCATCGAGGATCGGCCGCTGGCGACCGCCGCGGCCGGCGCCCTGCTCGGCTACGTGGAGGAAACCCAGAAGCAGCGCCTGCCGCATTTGTCCTCGATCGCACTGGAGTCGGCCGGCGACGCCATCGCCATGAATGCGGCCACGCGCCGGCACCTGGAGCTCGACAGCCGCGTCGATGGCGATACCCGCCACACGCTGCTGGGCGTGCTGGATTCGACCGTCACGCCGATGGGCGGGCGCATGCTGCGGCGCTGGCTGCATCGCCCGCTGCGCGATCGCCGGATCCTGGCCGAGCGCCACCACGCCGTCGCGACCCTGATCCACGCCGGTGCCGACACCACGCTCAGGGAGCGCTTCCGCGCATTTGGCGATGTCGAACGCATCCTCACCCGCGTGGCATTGCGCTCGGCCCGTCCGCGCGACCTCTCGACCTTGCGCGATGCGCTGGCCTTGCTGCCGCCGGTGGGATCGACGCTGGCGACGCTGGATTCGCCGCGGCTGGCGTCGCTGGCCCAGGCGATGGGCGAGCACGATGCCACCGCCGCACTGCTGGCCGCCGCGGTGGCGCCACAGCCGCCGCTCAAGCTCGGCGATGGCGGCGTGATTGCCGAGGGCTTCGACGGCGAACTCGACGAATTGCGCCGCCTCAGTACCCATGCCGACCAGTTCCTGATCGACCTGGAAGCGCGCGAGCGCGCCAGCAGCGGCATCGCCGCGCTGAAGGTCGGCTACAACCGCGTGCACGGCTACTACATCGAGATCAGCAAGGGGCAGTCCGAGCGCGCCCCGGCGCACTACATGCGCCGGCAGACGCTGGCCAACGCCGAGCGCTACATCACCGAGGAGCTCAAATCGTTCGAAGACAAGGTGCTGTCGGCGAAAGATCGATCGCTGTCCCGCGAGAAGCTGCTTTACGAAGGCTTGCTCGATTCGCTCAACCAGGCGCTGGAGCCACTCAAGCGCTGCGCCGCCGTATTGAGCGAACTGGACGTGCTGGCGGCGTTCGCCGAACGCGCGCAGGCGCTGGACTGGTCGCAGCCGCAGCTGGTCGAGATGCCGTGCCTGCACATCGAGCGCGGGCGGCATCCGGTGGTCGAGGCGGTGCGGGACGAGCCGTTCGAACCCAACGACCTGGTGCTGGACGGCGACGGCGTGGACGGCGGACGCCGGATGCTGGTCATCACCGGCCCCAACATGGGCGGCAAGAGCACCTACATGCGCCAGAACGCGCTGATCGTGCTGCTGGCCCATATCGGCAGTTTCGTGCCGGCCGCGCGCGCGGTGATCGGGCCGATCGACCGCATCCTCACCCGCATCGGCGCCGGCGACGACCTGGCGCGCGGGCAGTCGACCTTCATGGTCGAAATGGCCGAGACCAGCTACATCCTGCATCACGCCACCCCGCAGTCGCTGGTGCTGATGGACGAGATCGGGCGCGGCACCTCGACCTACGACGGCCTGGCCTTGGCCGATGCGGTGGCCCGCCACCTGGCGGACGTCAACCGCTGCTACACGCTGTTCGCCACGCACTACTTCGAACTCACCGCCCTGGCGGCGGACGGACGCGACGGCGAAGGCAGCGGCATCGCCAACGTGCACCTCGACGCGGTCGAGCACGGCGATTCACTCGTCTTCATGCATGCAGTGAAGGAAGGGCCGGCGAACCGGAGTTTCGGGCTGCAGGTGGCCGCGCTGGCTGGGCTTCCCAAACGCGCGGTCGCGCAGGCGCGTCGCCGCTTGGCCGAACTCGAGCGCAAGGGCTCGCACACCCAGGCGTCCAACATGGCGCCCGAAGCGCTCGATGCGCCGCAGCAGTTCGCGCTGTTCACTGCGGCCGGTTCGGCTTCGATGGAGGCGCTGGCCGCGATCGATCCGGATGAACTCACACCGAAACAGGCGCTCGAAGCGCTTTACCGGCTGAAGGCGCTCGGCTGAGCGGAGTGAATTACAGCGTATTCACCGCGCGGCCCGGCACGCTGAGTAGTGATTCCTTCGTCAACCTGCTCGACATGCGCACCGCGTGGCAGCGCTTCGAGGCCGACCCCTGCGTGTTCGAAGGCTGCGACCGCAGCAGCGGCGAGCCGCGCTGGACGACCATCGGTTATGAACTAGATCCAAATACCCAAGCTTATCCCAATTAGAACTTATCTCAAAACTATTGTGAGGGCCTGAAGCGGCTTTTACACTCGCAGCATGCGGCGATTGAGCG
>DATHAV010000537.1:0-5315 GCA_035296505.1 Pseudoxanthomonas sp. | reverse complement strand
CGTCCTGCATCTGCTCCACGGTCACTTCCACGCGCTCGGCTCCCACGCGGTTGCGCCACAGGAAGCGGCCATTGGCGAGGTTGGCCGCGTAGCGGCGGGCCAGTTCGCCAAAGCCATGCTGCCGCACATAACCCTGCACGGTGCCCAGCAGCTTGGCCCGGTAGGCCGCGCTGTTGCAGGCCGAGGGGGTGCCCGCGCCGCCCAGCACGCGCAGCGTGAACTGCACCTTGAGCGTGTCGGCCTGCGGAGGCAGGGCGGCCACGTCCACGGTTTGCAGGTTGGGGTTCTCGATGGCGGCGTCCAGCTTGGCCGGGTCCTGCTCCTTGGCTTTGAGCCGATTGCTGATGGTGCCGCGCACCGACTTGGGTTTGATGGCCACGGGCTGCCAGGCGTGGGACTGGACTCGGTCTTCCCAGCGGCCCGCGTGGAATACGGCGTCGGAAGGATCCAGCTTGCGCTCGAAAGCCAGGACGGAGGCGGTAATAAGTTTTTCGGTCATGGTGTCAATCCTCGAAAAGTTCAGTGTGTGAGGTCGAAGCGATCGTTGCGGCAATGAAACTCGGCGCCGGCTCAGGTGTAGGCATAGGCGTCCGCGTCATCCCATTCGTCCAGCGTGTCGGCTGGGGCATCGGCACCGCCGCCGGGGACATCGCTCCGTGGGGATGGTCGATAAGCATTGCGGCAGCGGTACAGGCCCTGGGCTTGGCCGGCTTCGGGGTGCCACAGCAGCTGGCCCAGGCTCTGCAGCCGATGCGGGCCGATCCACTCGCCCAGCGAATAGACCGACTCCACGAACCGTAGCGGCACGGTGGCGTCGCGGGCATTGCGCACGGTACCTGCGGGGTGCGGGTCATGGGACAGCGCCGCGTAGCCCACGGGAATAGGCACGACCCAGCCGCCGCCTTTGGGGCGCAGTGGATCGCCCCACTTCACCTTGCCGTCGGGCGCGGGTGTGGCACCGGGCAGGGGCTGGTCGTTGAAGCGGGCGGCGTCCAGCCAGGCGTCCAGCAGCGTGGCCCCGGGCCGGGTGGTGCGCAGGTGCTGCAGGCGTGCGCTCAGCAGGTCGTCGCGCCCCACCAGGGCAAAGCCGGGCAGCCACTGCCTGCGCCATTGGCGGAACTCGGCGGCGGCGGCCTCCGGGTCCTCGGGCACGATGGTCATCCAAGGCCGCACCCGTTTGCCCGGCACCGGGCGTGAAGGAAGTACGCTGCCGCCCGCCACGCGCATGCCGGCCAGGAGGTGGCCTGCCTGGCTGGCCCAGTCGGCCAGCTGCGCATCGTTGCCCTGCACCAGCGCGGCGAGTGTGCCCGGCACGGCCTTTTCGGACACCGCTAGTACGAGCGTGATCTGCAGGTGCATGCGGCCTTCTTCCACGATGGCGGCGGTGCTGCCGTCTTTGTCCACTGGATTGCGCGTGAGGTTGAAGCTGCGCACATAGCCCTGCGTGACCTGCTCCTGATGGTGGTGGCACACCACGCCCACGCCGTGCAGCCGCAGCGGCACGCCGGCCCGCGCCAGTTTGCGCTCCAGCGCCCACATCAGCCCGGTGAAGGCGGTGATGGACGGGAAGCCGTGCGTGAGCGGACTACCGATGGCGTTGGCGTTCTGGATGCGCAGGTGGGGCAGGACGAGAATGGCTTGGGGTTGAGTCATGGCTGTGCCCCCCTGCGGGCCGTTCTGATGCGGCTCCGTCGCTCACGCAATTGCTGGGCAAAGTCGTCTTCGTCGCTCAGCAGTTCTTTTTTCCATGCACGAGATTCGATATCGCCAAAGTGCAACTTGCCTTCCAAGCCGGAACTGAGCCAGTTGCCGAAACGCTTGCCGATTTCGCCAGGCCATTCCATGGACAGCCAGGTTTCGGCGAAGTCCGCTTCGTCCGGCAGTTCAGCCCGCAGGGGGTCGAGCCAGCATTGCTCGTCCCTGTTCAACTTGGCAAAACGAGGGTCGTCCAGGGTCCAGCCCGGCGCGAGCGTCTGTTCCAGCTCGGCCGCCATCGCCACCATTTCATCCACCAGCACATCGACCAGCGCCTCGCGGCGCTGGCGCGTATCCATCACGGCGGCGGGATTGGACTCCAGATATCGCCGCAGCGCGTGTACCGTTTGCCGCACTACGGCACGCTGACCGAAGTAGCCCTCGAACACCGACTTGGTATGGACGGGCAGGCGCTTTTCGCTGACTTGCCACTGCGGCGGCAGGGACGAGAGCAGGTAGTTCACGCCTCGCCGCTCGCTGTTGAGCTGGCTGATGTTCTGCGGCTTGGTGCCCCCCATGTTCTGCACGGCCAGGTCAGGGTAATCGCGGACCATTCCGTCATGCGCCTTGCGCTCGCGCCGGGCCAGGCGGGCCGCCTTATTGGCGTCGCCAAAGCGATCTTCCTGCACCTGGGCATGCACCTTGTGGGCCAGAGACGTGGCGTACAGCGGGGCCAGCAGGGTGTAGCCGGCGTCGTCAGTGGCGTCGCTGCCGGTCAGCCAGTAGAGCTGCTTGGCCAGGGTATGACTGCTTGGCCCTTCGGCACGCGGCTGGGTCAGCGATACGAACGCATCGCGCCGCGCCTGCGCCTGGGCCGGGTCGGCGTGCAGCGCGGCCAGCGCATCGCCGTCCTGGGCCAGCAGAGCGGTCAGCAGGCTGCGCCCGTTCACTTCGACCTTAAGCAGTTTGTAGACACCAAGTGCACCCGCATTTCCTACAACGTCTTCCAAAAAATTCTTGCCGAGCGCGTGTGTTCCCAGTACGGCCAATGGTTGGAGTCGTGATGGGTCGATAAATAAGTTCGTACCTTTTGCTTCAGGGTGAATGGCTTTCAGCGAGTGTGTGACGGCCTGGATTTCACGCACTCGCTTAGCAGCCTCGTCAATCCATACTTCCTGTTGGTGGTGTGCGATTAACTCCTGACGTTTGGCTTTCTTATCGTCGACCTTCTTGTCTTTCTCAAGCTCTTTTAATTTTGCATCTAACCGGTCTTCCAAAAAAACATGGATTGCCTCGCGGTAACTGCTGAATGCAGGCGGTGCTTTATTCGTTGGCATGCGGTGGCCCTCCCGGTGGGTTGTGTCTTCGGTACCTCTCTGTCATCAAAACGTCTCCTTGTTGAAACCTAGTTGTTCGTGCCACAGCCAACCTTGTTCGCATTTAGGCAAGCTGGCGGTGGCATAGCGTTCTGCGCATTCGTGGAGCGAAAGTCCCCGCGCCTGCGCCAGCGCGGTTAATTCATCCATCAGATCCACCTGCGGCCACGGCGATACGCCGGGAGACGCTAGCTGCGCCTCCGGCACCCGGTGGCACAGGCTTTCTTGCACGGGCACGTAGAGCTTTTCGCCACGCCGGTCCCCGTCCTGCACGCGGTGCAGCACCAGCGTTTCTTCGTCCTCGTCGGGCAGCAAGGCCACATCGTCGTGCCGCTGTGAGTCATAGCGGAAGCGCTGGAACTGCGGGAGCAGTCCGGTAAGCCAGAGATGGTCGGCGTGGGACCAGTGCAGGCAGGCGGCGTGGGTGGAGGTGGGAATGCCCTCGTGCTTCGGCAGCATGCTGTCGTGCATACGCGCATGCTCCAGGTCCACGAGGCGGCGGCTGGGAAACAGCTTGTCGGGCGTGAGGGCAATGCGTGGCTGCGCATCCACGGCCCATAATTCGGCGCCGCGCATTTCCCGTGCGAGCAAGTCGCGCATGCAGTGGGACTTCAGCTGGAAGGGCGGGTATTCCATCTCAAACCCTGGCTTACAATAAGCAGGTTGGCTGGATTCCCTTTTGTTCGATTCCTTGTAATGCCGCAGATTGCTGTCCAGCACCGCCACGTTGACCCCGCCCGCGGCCCCCGGCCGGTGCCGCCGCACGCGCCCGGCCAGCTGGATAAGCGAGCGCATGGACGAAGGCTCGACCACGGCCCAGTCGTAGTCGTGGTCGCGGCCCACTTCCGTCACGGGGCTGCCCAGCACGATGAACAGGTGGTGGGGCTCGGGATAGGTGCCGATAAGCGCTCGCAGGGCCGGGCGCCGCAACGCTGGATCGCCGCCGCCCTGCGCGCCGCGCCGGTCGAGCAGAGTGTCGAGCTGCCGCTCGATGGCCGAGCGCAGCAGCAAGGGAAACTGCGAGTGGTACACGCACAGGTGCACGCGCACGCCAGGGGCCGGCGCGCCCTGTCCGTACATGGCCAGCGCCACGTCGTACAGCGGGGCGATGTTGGCCATGCGGATCAGGCCCAGGCTCACGCACTTGCCGCTGGCGGCATCGGTGGCGTGGTTGTGGGGCAGCTGGTGCAGCTCCCAGGCCTGCTCCAGCACCAGGCGGGCGAAGTCCTTGCGGCGCTCGGGCTCTTTCATGCTGTGCCAGCCATCTGGCAGCGGCGCAATCCGGGCGAGGCGGCGTACCTCGGCCTGGACCAGCCGGGTCATGCGCTGGTGTACGTATTGGGCATGCGCCTCGCGGAAAGCCGCCCCCTCCGCACAGTCTTGCGTGGTCTGGTGGAACTCGTCGATCCATAGGCAGCAAATGTTCACCGGCTCGCCGGGTCGCTCGCCGCGGTGCCGCTGGTACACGGCGCGCCCGGCCCGGTAGGCCAGGAACAGCCCCTCCACCAGCGCCGGCGGCAAGGTGGCCGACGACAGCAGCACGCGGCTGCCCAGCAAACCCGCCCAGTGCACCAGCCGCGTGAGCGCGGGCAGGTCCGCCATGTCGAAGTCGTCGGGCTCGTCCAGCACCAGGTCGCTGGTCAGCAGCCGCAGCATGGGCGCGATCTGGCGGCCCCCGCGCAGGCTTTCGGTGGCGGGGGTGAGGTGGTCCACGGTGCAGACGAGCAAAGGTGCCTCGATCAGGGCGCGGACCCTGGCATCGTCGGTCAGGCGCAGCAGCAGCGGGTGTTCGTCGTCGCCTTCGTAGAGCACGCTGCCCGCTTCGTCCAGCAGCTCTTGGCGCGAGGCGGAGCCGGTGGCTTCAGCCTGTTGTTCCCAGTAGTCGAACAGCGCGCGGCTGGCGGCCCCGCCGACCTGGATCGCGATTTGCTCATCCGTCAAGGACAACTCGTTCTGGTAGACCCGGCCCAACTGCAGCGTCAATGTGCGCAGCCCTACTGCAAACGCGCAGCGCAGGCCGGTGGCGGGGTCGGCCAGCGCGTTCATCGCGCGGGCGTTGCCCAGCGTCTTGCCGCTGCCGGTGGAGGCCATGTTGACGATGAAGGCCCCCTGCGCCGCCGCCCGGGCGCGCATGCCGGCGGCCAGGTCGGCGGCCTTGTCCTGCCAGGCGAAGCGGGGGTCGGCGCTGCGCTTCCTGAGCGGCTTGTGGTTCTTGAGCGCGGGCAGGCTGCGCGCCAGGCTAGG
>DATHAV010000536.1:0-2795 GCA_035296505.1 Pseudoxanthomonas sp. | reverse complement strand
GCGCCAGGCCCACCAGCACCGCCACCCTCCAGGTCACGGCGGCGACGTCGCCGCGGCGGCCGGCGACATGTTCGGCCAGCAGCATCCACACCCCGCCGAGGATCAGCGCCCAGGCGATCGGCGTCACCGTCTCCGGCAGCTCCCATCCGGCCAGCCGCACCGGCAGGCCGACCAGCGCGGTGACCAGGAACGCGGCGGCGATCTTGGCGAGGTAGTCGCGGTGCGCCGGCTGGCGCCAGCCGCGCGCCAGCTCCCACAGCCGCTGCCGGAACGCCAGGGTGATGGCCAGGATCGCGCCGGCCTGGATCACGATGTTGAAGAAGTCCGAGCGCGGGCCGGTCCAGTGCTGGACGATCAGCAGGTGCCCGGTGCTGGAGATGGGCAGGAACTCGGTGATGCCTTCGATGATGCCCAGCAGCAGCGCGGCGAGCAGGTCGTTCATGGGGCGCAGGAGGGGAAAACAGCGGCAAGGATAGTGGATCGAAGCGTGCACCATTCTGGTGCGATCCGGTGCGGAACGCTTTCGGTAGGTGCTAAGCCAGCGCCAAGCGCTGCGGGAGGCCTATAGAATCAAGGGCTTGTGAAGACGAAGGGAATGGCACATCGCTTGCGAAAAGCCACCCCACTCATCTTCCCGGCAGAGGTTTTCGCATGTCTTCGAACAAAGTGGAAAAGCTGATTTCCGACAACAAGGTCGAGTTCGTCGACCTGCGCTTCGCCGACGTCCGCGGCGTCCAGCACCACGTCACCTTTCCCGCCAGCATCGTCGACGACTCGCTGTTCGAGGACGGCCGCATGTTCGACGGCAGTTCGATCAGCGGCTGGAAGGGCATCAACGAGTCGGACATGGTGCTGCTGCCCGACCCCGGCACCGCGTACCTGGACCCGTTCACCGCCGACCCGACCGTGGTCCTGACCTGCGACATCCTCGATCCGGCCACCATGCAGGCCTACTCGCGCGATCCGCGCGGCGTCGCCAAGCGCGCCGAGGCCTTCCTCAAGTCCAGCGGCATCGCCGACCAGGCGTTCTTCGGCCCGGAGCCGGAATTTTTCGTCTTCGACTCGGTGCGCTACGCCAACGACATGGGCCACACCTTCTTCAAGATCGAGTCGGAGGAGGCGGCCTGGAACACCGGCACCAAGTACGAAGGCGGCAACTCCGGCTACCGCCCCGGCGTCAAGGGCGGCTACTTCCCGGTGGCGCCGGCCGCCACCCTGCACGACCTCCGCGCCGAGATGTGCAAGACCCTGGAGCAGGTCGGCATCGAGGTCGAGGTGCACCACCACGAGGTCGCGACCGCCGGCCAGTGCGAGATCGGCACCAAGTTCAACTCGCTGGTGAAGAAGGCCGACGAGCTGCTGACCATGAAGTACATCGTCAAGAACGTCGCCTTCCGCAACGGCAAGACCGCGACCTTCATGCCCAAACCGCTCGTCGGCGACAACGGCAGCGGCATGCACGTGCACCAGAGCCTGGCCAAGGGCGGCAACAACCTGTTCTCCGGCGACGGCTACGGCGGGCTGAGCCAGCTGGCGCTGTGGTACATCGGCGGCATCTTCAAGCACGCGCGCGCGATCAACGCCTTCGCCAACTCCGGCACCAACAGCTACAAGCGCCTGGTGCCGGGCTTCGAGGCGCCGGTGATGCTGGCCTACTCGGCCCGCAACCGTTCGGCGTCGTGCCGCATCCCGTGGGTGTCCAACCCGAAGGCGCGACGCATCGAGATGCGCTTTCCGGACCCGCTGCAGTCCGGCTACCTGACCTTCACCGCGCTGATGATGGCCGGCCTGGACGGCATCAAGAACCAGATCGACCCGGGCGCGCCCAGCGACAAGGACCTCTACGACCTGCCCCCGGAGGAAGAGAAGAACATCCCGCAGGTGTGCTCCAGCCTGGATCAGGCGCTGGACGCGCTAGACGCCGACCGCGAGTTCCTCAAGGCCGGGGGAGTGATGAGCGACGACTTCATCGACGGTTACATCGCGCTGAAGATGCAGGAGGTGACCAAGTTCCGGGCCGCCACCCACCCATTGGAATACCAGCTGTACTACGGCAACTGATCCATGGTTGCAGGCCGGATCGTATGGCCTGACCTGCAACACCCGTTATCCCGCACGTAGGTGCAGTCATAGGTGAAGCGCATAACAAATTCCCTCACATGCGTTCGGAAGACACAGATGGACATCCGGATCGACGACCTTGGCGGGCTCGAGATCGCGCGGCTGCTGCAGGAACACCTCCACGAGATGTTCCTGCATTCGCCGCCGGAAAGCGTCCACGCGCTGGACCTGGCGCGGCTGCGTCGTCCGGAGATCACCTTCTGGACGGTGTGGGAAGGCGGCACGCTGGTGGGTTGCGGCGCACTTGAGGCGTTGGAGGCGACGCATGGCGAGATCAAGTCCATGCGCACCGCTGCCGGGCACCAGCGCAAGGGCGTCGCTGCGGCGCTGATGCGGCACATCCTGCAGGTGGCGCGCGAGCGCGGCTACCGACGGCTGAGCCTCGAGACCGGGTCGCCGGATGCGTTCAAGCCGGCGCGCGCGATGTACGAGCGTTTTGGTTTCGAAGAATGCGGACCTTTCGCCGATTACGTGGAAGACCGTACAGCGTGTTCATGACGATCGAGCTGTAGTCGTCGGAGACGCGGAAGCGGTACGCAAGGAGCGGTGTCGCAAGGATGCGACGAGAGAAGCCTGGCGCACCAAGCGCGGCCGTGCACTAAACTGGTGTAATGCCGGCCCCGCCTGATGTCGAACCCGCCATCGACGCCCTTGGCACGCCGCTGGCGTGGACC
>DATHAV010000535.1:0-5801 GCA_035296505.1 Pseudoxanthomonas sp. | reverse complement strand
CATCACCATGGTGATCGGCATCCTGGCCTCGATGTTTACCGCCATCACCGTTTCCCGGGCGCTGGCGACCCTGGTCTACGGCCCCCGCAAGAAGCTCAAGACGCTGGCCATCTGAACGACAACCCGAATCCACATGAGCATGTTCCCCTTCAAGCTGATCCCCAACGACACCCGCTTCGACTTCATGCGCCTGCGCTGGATCACGCTGTCCATCGCCGCGGCGATGTTCGTGAGCATGGTCGCGCTGATCGCGGTCAAGGGCTTCGACTACGCGCTGGACTTCACCGGCGGCACCGTGGTCGAGCTGCGCTTCGCCAAGCCGGCCGATGTCGAGCAGGTGCGCGAGCGCCTGGCCGGCGCCGGCTTCGGATCGGCCCAGGTGCAGAGCTTCGGTTCCGGCAGCGAACTGCTGGTGCGCCTGCAGCCGCGCGAGGGCGCGAACGATGCGGCCAGCAACGACGAGGCCGCGCGGCAGGTCGTCGCCGCGGCGACGTCCGCCGACAACCCGGCCGAGGTGCTGCGCAGCGAGTTCGTCGGCCCGCAGGTGGGCAGCGAGCTGGCCATGAACGGCCTGTACGCGGCGATCTTCGTGGTGGTCGGCTTCCTGATCTACATCGGCTTCCGCTTCGAATGGAAGTTCGCCGTGGTCGCCAGCCTGACCACGCTGTTCGACGTGCTCGCCGCCGCCGCCTGGATCTCGCTGACCGGGCGCGAGTTCGACCTCACCGTCCTGGCCGGCCTGCTGGCGGTGATGGGCTTCTCGATCAACGACACCGTGGTGGTGTTCGACCGCGTGCGCGAGAACTTCCGCAGCCTCCGCGCCGAGCCGCTGGAGATCATGAACCGCTCGATCAACCAGACCCTGTCGCGCACCATCATCACCTCGGTGGTGTTCTTCCTCTCGGTGCTGGCGCTGTACCTGTACGGCGGCGGCTCGCTCGAAGGCCTGGCGGTGACGCAGATGGTGGGCGCGGTGGTCGGCACCCTGTCGTCGATCTTCGTGGCCTGCCCGCTGCTGACGGTCGGTTTCCTCAAGGTCACCAAACAGGACCTGCTGCCCAAGGCCAAGGACATCGAGGCGCTGGCGCGGCGCCCCTGAGCCGATGGGTTGAGTCAATAAAAAGGCCGCACATCGTGCGGCCTTTTTCGTCGTGCGAGGGCGCCGATGCCTGCGACCGCACCTCGTCGCCGGGCAGCGCGCCCGACTTCACACGATCTGGCGGGTTACTTGTACACCGCCGCGTAGCCCGAGCTGACGATGGTCTTCTGCAGCGCGTCGCAGACCTTGATGTTGCCGGCGACGATCTGGCGGGTCTGCGGGCCGCGGTCGTCCATGCGCGGGGTATTGGCGCCGCGGTAGTCGCACACGCGGCCTCCCGCTTCGCGCACCAGCAGCACGCCGGCGGCGATGTCCCACGGCTTGACCCCCGCCTCGAAGTAGCCGTCGCTGCGTCCGCATGCGACGTAGGCCAGGTCGAGCGCGGCCGAACCGCTGCGGCGCACGTCCTCGGCATGCACCAGCAGTTCGCGCACGCATTCGAGCTGGGCGCCGGTGTTGGCGCGCTCGCGCGGAGCGAAGCCGGTGCCGATGATGGCGCCGGCCAGGTCCTTGCGGTCGGACACGCGGATGCGGCGCTCGTTGAGCTGCGCGCCGCTGCCGCGGCTGGCGGTGAACAGCTCGTTGCGCAGCGGGTCGAAGATCACCGCGTCCGTCGGCTCGCCGTTGTCCACCAGGGCCAGCGACACGCAGTAGTGCGGAAAGCCGCGCAGGTAGTTGCTGGTGCCGTCCAGGGGATCGATCACCCAGGTGTGGCGCCCGTCGCGGCCGCCCTGCGCGCCGCCTTCCTCGCCCAGGATGGCGTAGTCGGGATAGCCGCGCCGCAGCTCCTTGACCACCGCCTTCTCGGCATCGGCGTCGACTTCGCTGGCGTAGTCCATGCGTCCTTTCTCGACCACGCTGAGGCTGTCGAGCTTGTTGATGTTGCGCAGCAGGACGTTGCCTCCCATGCGTGCGGCCTTGACCATGACGGAGACGACGGGATTCAACATGGCGAGCGGACCTCGAACGGACAGGGGCGCCGGAACGGCTGGAAAAGAGCGGCGCGGCGCGTGGACCGGCGCGCGCAGTTTAACATCCGCACCCATGAAGACTCTCCCTACGCAGATCGACAGCGCGGCCGCGCGCCTGCGCATCGTGCTGGTCGGCACCCAGCATCCCGGCAACATAGGGGCCGCCGCGCGCGCGCTTAAGACCATGGGGCTGTCGCGGCTGGTGCTGGTCGACCCGCAGCAGTTTCCCTGCGACGAAGCCTTCCGCCGTGCCGCCGGCGCCGACGATGTGCTCACCCGGGCATCGGTGGTGGCGACGCTGGCCGAAGCCGTTTCCGATTGCCGCTACGTGCTTGGCTGCACCGCCCGCAGCCGTCGCGTCGCGCTCGACGAACTGGCCCCGCGCGAGGCGGCGCTGCAGGCGGTGGGCCGGGCCGCGGCGGCCGACGAGGTCGCGCTGGTGTTCGGGCGCGAGCGCACCGGACTCAGCAACGAGGAGCTGCAGCTGTGCCATGCGGCGGTGCATATTCCCGCCAATCCCGACTACAGCTCGCTCAACCTGGCCGCGGCGGTCCAGGTCCTGACCTACGAATTGCGCATCGCGCTGCTGGCCGAGGGCGATACGGCGGCTGCCGATGCCCGCGGCGGGTCGTTGGCCAGCCACGCGCAGCTGGAAGGCATGTTCGCCCAGCTGGGACAGACCCTGGACGAGATCGATTTCCACAAGGGCCGGGCTCCGGACTCGGCGATGCGCAAGCTGCGCCGGCTGTTCCTGCGGGCCGGCCTGAGCGAGCGGGAGGTGCGGCTGCTGCGCGGCATCCTGGCCGATGCGCAGCGCATGGCGCGCCTGGCGGACACGGCGAAATAAGAGCCTTACCGTAACGGGCGCTTTTCCGCTAGGCTCGCGTCTGTCGCTGGGTTGGGGATCGACATTGCGCACCGTTTACCTGGGTCTGTTCCTGGCCTTCATGGGTCTGGCTGCCGACGCGTTGGCCGTCGCCCCGCGCGCGAGTGCCAGCGATGCCCGCGTGCTGGTGCTCGGCTGCATCAGCGACGATCCCAAGACGCACTACGAGCGGCTCAAACCGCTGCTGGATTACGTGGTGCCGCGGATGCGCGACGTCGGCATCACCGAGGGCCGTGTCCTGATGGCGCGCGATACCCAGCAGATGACCAGCTACCTGCGCCGCGGCCGGGTCGACTGGGTCACCGAAACTTCGGGAACCGGGATGCAGCTGCAGGCGCGCGCGGGGGCCAAGCCGATCGCCATCGCCGAGCGCGGCGGAGCGAGCAGCAACCGGTCCATGTTCTTCGTCAGGACCGACAGCGGCATCGACACGCTGGCCGACCTCCGGGGCCGCAGCATCGCCTTCCAGAACAGCGCCTCCACCAGCGCGTATTTCATGCCGGCCGCAGCGATGATGCAGCAGGGGCTGCAGATGGAGATGCTGCCGTCTCCCGACGATCGCCCAACCGCGGACGCCGCCGGCTACGTGTTCGCACGTTCCGAACTCAACATCGCCGCATGGGTGCACAAGAAGTTGGTGGATGCGGGCGTGGTCGGCGTTCTGGACTGGGACGATCCCGAGCGCTTGCCGCCGGCCTTGCGCCGCGACCTCAAGGTCATCCATTCCACGCCGGAATACCCGCGCGCGGTGGAAATGGTGCGCGCGGACCTGCAGCCGGCGGTCGAGGCGCGCCTGCGCCAGGTGCTGCTGGAGGCGGCCGACGATCCGGACGGACGCGCGGCGCTGGCCGCATTCTTCCGGACCACCCGATTCTTGCCGCTGGACGACGAGGCGCAGCGCGGCCTCGACCAGGTGCGCGAGGCGGTCGTGCGCGTGCGCGAGCAGATGGAATGAGTCAACGCTTCGGCCTGCAGGCGCGCTACCTGATGGCCATGGTGGCGACGCTGGCCGTGGTCCTGGTCCTGGTGGGCGTGCTGCTGCAGCGACAGGCGACCCTGCAGCGCGAGGTCGGCGCGCTCGGCCGCCAAGCGATGGAATCCATGGCTACCGACGCGCTGGTGCGACGCGGCCGGGCCATGGCCACGCAGCTGTCGGACGTGCTGGTCAACCCGCTGTACTTTTCCGATCTCGACGCCATCGGCGACATCGTACGCACCGCCTCCCGCGAGCCCGATGTCGCCTACATCCTGGTGTACGACGAGAAGGGCAGGATCGTCCACGACGGTTCCGAGGACATGGCCGCCTACGGGCAGCCGATGACCGGCCCGCTCGCGGCGGCGGCATCGAACGCGATGCTGACGCAGTCCTCGGACGAGTTCATGGACGTATCGCAGGCGATCACGATCGGCGGGCGGCGCATCGGCGGCGTGCGCCTGGGCTTCTCCCTGTCGGAGGTGCGGGCGCGGGGCGATCGTGCCGCCGCCGACCTCAAGTCCCAGCTGTCGGACGCGGGCCGTCGCCACATGGGCTGGATCGCCCTGCTGCTGGGCGCGCTGATGGCGGTCGGCGCCATCAGCGCGCTGTACATCCAGCGCACGCTGGTGCGGCCGATTCGCCAGCTGGTCGAAGCCGCCAACGACATCGGCGTCCGCAGCTACGATCCCAGGCACCTGGCCAGCGATCGAACCGACGAAGTCGGCGAACTGGTGCGCACGTTCGGGAGCATGAACGACAGCATCGCGCGCCATGACCATGACGTGCGACGCATGGCCCACACCGACGCGCTGACCGGCCTCACCAATCAACTCGCCTTCCGCGAAAGCCTCGATCGTCGCCTGATGCTGCTGCGCGGCACCGGAGGCCGGCTCGCGCTGCTGTTCGCCGACATCGACGACTTCAAGCGCATCAACGACACGCTGGGGCACGAGGCCGGCGACGAGGTCTTGCTGCAGTTCGCAAACCGCATCGCTGGCGTGGTCGGGGCGATCGGCGGCCACGATGCGCTGCTGGGGCGGTTCGGAGGCGACGAGTTCGTGATCCTGATCCAGGAGGGCGACGTCCGCGCTGCGGGCACGCAGCTGGCCGAGGCGCTGGTCAAGGAACTGGAGCAGCCGGCGGTGGTGCAGGGGCGGCAGGTGTTCCTGGGCGCGTCGATCGGCATCACCCTGTTCCCGGAGGACGCCTCCAGCGCCAGCGCGCTGATGAAGAACGGCGACATCGCCATGTACCAGGCCAAGGTCGCCGGCAAGAACTGCTACCGCTTCTACAGCCGGGCGATGGACCAGGCGGTCGAGCGCCGCGTGCACATGGAGCAGGAGCTGCGCGGCGCCTGGGAACGAGGTGAATTGAGCCTGGTGTACCAGCCGGTGATGCGCCTGGCGGACCAGCGCATCGTGGGGGCCGAGGCGCTTTTGCGCTGGCAGCATCCCGAGCTCGGGTCCATTGCGCCCTCGATGTTCATCGACGTGGCCGAACAGAGCGGCTTGATCGAGAAACTCGGTCCGCGGGTGCTCCGCGCCGCGTGCGCCGCAGCGGCGGGATGGGACACCACGGCGGACGGGCAAGAACCGCCTTTCGTGTCGGTCAACGTCTCGCCGCGACAGCTGCGCACCGGCGACCTGCCGGAGATGGTGGCCGATTCCCTGCGCGAAACCGGCCTGCCTCCCTCGCGCCTGCACCTGGAGCTGACCGAGACCGCGATCATCGGCGACGAAGCCCAGGCCAGCGCATTGCTGGCCAGGCTGCACCGCACCGGCGTGAAGGTGTGGCTGGACGATTTCGGCACCGGCTTCTCCGGTTTGAGCCATCTGCGCCGTGTGCCGGTGGACGGGGTCAAGATCGACC
>DATHAV010000534.1:0-3759 GCA_035296505.1 Pseudoxanthomonas sp. | reverse complement strand
ACACGGGATTTCCGCCGGCACTGCGCCGGGAACTCGAGCATGGCCTGCACGCGCTGGGCCTGGAGGCCGCGCGCCTGGCGCCGCCGCTGCTGGCCTATCTGGCCCTGCTGGCGCGCTGGAACCACGCCTACAACCTCACCGCGGTCCGCGACCCGCGCGAGATGGTCACCCGCCACCTGCTGGACTCGCTGGCCATGCATGCGCACGTGGAGGAAGGCACGCTGGCCGACCTCGGCACCGGACCTGGCCTGCCCGGCATCCCGCTGGCGATCGCCCACCCGCGGCTGCAGGTGACGCTGGTCGAAAGCAACGGCAAGAAGGCCCGGTTCCTGCGCGAGGCGGTGCGCACGCTGCGCCTGGACAACGCGCAGGTGGCACAGTCGCGGGCCGAGGCGCTGGACCGGCCAGGCGCCTTCGATGCCCTGACCGCGCGCGCGTTGGACACGCTGGCCGGGATCATCGAAGTCGGCGGGCATCTGCTCCGGCCCGGCGGGCGCCTGTTGGCGATGAAGGGCGTTCTGCCCGCCGCGGAGATCGCCGCCCTGCCCGCAGGCTGGGCGCTGCAGGCCAGTTTTCCGCTGTCGGTGCCGGGGCTGGTCGGCGAGCGCCACCTCGTGGTGGTGGGACGCAGCCCGTGAAACCCGCATAATTCCCGGCCCAGCACGGTTCCACGAGGCGCAGCACGCATGGCCCGCATCATCGCCATCGCCAACCAGAAGGGCGGCGTCGGCAAGACCACCACGGCGGTGAACCTGGCCGCGGCGCTGGCCCGCGCGCCGCGCCGCGTGCTGCTGGTGGACCTGGATTCGCAGGGCAACGCGACCATGGGCAGCGGCGTGGACAAGCGCGAGGTGGAGGCCTCCAGCTACGACGTGCTGCTGCAGGAGTCCGGCGCGCGCGCGGCGATCGTGCGCACGCCGGAAGACTTCGACCTGCTGCCGGGCAACATCGACCTGACCGGCGCCGAAATCCAGCTGATGGAGGTCGCTGGCCGCGAGCAGCGCCTGAAGACCGCGCTGGATCCGCTGCGCCCGGACTACGACTTCATCCTGATCGACTGCCCGCCGGCGCTGTCGCTGCTCACCCTCAACGCGCTGACCGCGGCCGATTCGGTGCTGGTGCCGATGCAGTGCGAGTACTACGCGCTGGAGGGCCTGAGCGCGCTTATGGAAACCATCGAAGCGCTGAAGGCCAGGCTGAACCCGGCGCTGGAGATCGAGGGCGTGCTGCGCACCATGTTCGACGTGCGCAACAACCTCGCCAACGCGGTGTCGGGGGAACTCACTTCGCATTTCGGCGACAAGGTGTTCCGCACCATCGTGCCGCGCAACGTGCGGGTCGCCGAGGCGCCCAGCCACGGCCAGAGCATCGTCGGCTACGATCGCGCCTCGCGCGGCGGCGTCGCCTACCTGGGCCTGGCCGGCGAGATCCTGCGGCGACAGTACGAGCGCGCCAAGCCCACGCGACCGCAGCACCCGGAGAGCCTTTAGATGTCCGCACCCAAGCCTTCGACGGCCAAGAAGCGCGGCCTGGGCCGCGGACTGGAAGCCCTGCTCGGCCCCAAGGCCGCCGCCGCACCCGCCGCCGAAGCCCAGCCGGGCGAGGTCCTGCGCCAGATCCCGATCGGACAGCTGCAGCCCGGCAAGTACCAGCCGCGCATGGCCATGGATCCGGGCAAGCTCGGCGAGTTGGCCGAGTCGATCAAGGCCCAGGGCGTGATCCAGCCGATCGTGGTCCGCGAGCTGGCGCCGGGACCGGATTCGAAGGCGAGATTCGAAATCGTGGCCGGCGAACGCCGCTGGCGCGCCTCGCAGCAGGCCGGTCTTGTGGAAGTGCCGGTGGTGGTGCGCGACTTGGACGACCGCACCGTCATCGCCATGGCGCTGATCGAAAACATCCAGCGCGAGGACCTGAACCCGCTGGAAGAGGCGCAGTCGCTACAGCGCCTGATCAACGAATTCGCCCTGACCCATGCCGAGGCCGCCGAGGCGGTGGGGCGCTCCCGCGCTGCGGTGTCCAACCTGCTGCGCCTGCTGGAACTGCCGCCGGCGATCCGCGCGCTGCTGGAGGCGCGGCGCCTGGAGATGGGCCACGCGCGCGCGCTGCTGACGCTGTCCCCGGAGCTGGCGAGCCGGCTGGCGTCCGACGCCGCCGACCAGGGCTGGTCGGTGCGCGAGGTCGAGCACCGGGCCCAGCAGTTCGCCGCCGGCAAGGTCCCGGCCCCATCCGGCCGGGCCAAGCCCGGCAAGGCCGCCGCCCGGCAGCCCGACATCGCCACGCTGGAGACCGAGCTGTCGGAAACCCTCGGCACCCGCGTCGCCATCGCCCACGGTCGCGGCGGCAAGGGCAAGCTGGTGATCCACTACACCAGCCTGGACACGCTGGACGGCGTGCTGGAAAAGCTTCGGGGCCACCCGGCCTGAGGCCGGTGCGCGGGCCGTTCGACAGGCCGAGTAGTTGCCGCATAAGGGAAACCTGAGCATACTGCGCGGCTCGCTGCGTCCGGCTGCTTTTCGGATCCGCGCCGGAGTGCGATTCCGGCCACCCCTGCGGCGAAACGTTGACCCGCATCGCATGGTGGCTCGCGCCACCGGGGCCGCCGTCCCCCTGGCCAAGGGCGACCAACAACCACATCGAGGTGCGTAATGTCCCGAGTATGCCAAGTGTCCGGCAAGCGTGTGCAGACGGGTAACAACGTCTCCCACGCCAACAACAAGACCCGTCGCCGTTTCCTGCCCAACCTGCACGAGCGCCGCTTCTGGGTCGCCAGCGAGAACCGCTGGATCAAGCTCAAGGTTTCCGCGCATTCGCTGCGCACCATCGACAAGAACGGCATCGACTCCGTTCTGGCTGAGCTGCGCGCGCGCGGCGAAAAGATCTGAGGAGAACATTCATGGCAGGCAAGCGCGACAAGATCCGTCTGATCTCTTCGGCAGGCACCGGTCATTTCTACACGACCGACAAGAACAAGAAGAACACCCCGGGCAAGATGGAAATGAGCAAGTACGACCCGGTCGTGCGCAAGCACGTCCCGTACAAGGAAGGCAAGATCAAGTGAGGCGATGACGGGCGGAAGCTGATCGAGGCCTCGCCAGTGGTACTGCATGCTTCCAGTACCGCACGCTTCGAGCGAACCCGCCGCAAGGCGGGTTCGTCGTTTCCGGGATTTGCGAGCCAATCCTTACACTCGCTCCCGAAATGCCGGCGAGCTTGGGAACCCGTCGGGGGTGGGCGCGTCATCGGCATGCCTTAGTGCGTCCGGCTTAGCCCGCAAAGTGCGTGGCGGGCGCGAACAACGCATCGCTACAATGCCGCAATGACAGCCGCCGGCGAACCTGTGCCCGAGGATCCGTTCGATATCGCCGTCGTGGGCGGCGGGGCCGGTGGCGTGCTTTGCGCGATCCACGCGCTGCGAATGTCCAAACCCGATGTGCGCATCATTCTGGTGGAACCGGAACCGGTCCTCGCGCGCGGCGTCGCCTATGCCACTGCCCTCCCCGAACACCTGCTCAACGTGCCGGCGCGGCGCATGAGTGCGTTCGATTCCAAGCCCGATGATTTCGTCGAGTTTCTGGTCGCAGCCGAGCCCGAGGCCGCGCCCCAAACCCTGGCCAACGGCTACGCGCAGCGCCGCCAGTACGGCGAGTATCTGCGCCAGCGTCTGTGGCAGGCGCGCGAGGCGAGCGCCACGACGCTGGTGGTGCTGCGCGATCGCGTCGAAGCACTGAATCGCGAGCACGGCGGCTTGCGCCTGGAACT
>DATHAV010000533.1:0-3039 GCA_035296505.1 Pseudoxanthomonas sp. | reverse complement strand
CTCGAAGCCCAGTTGCGCGAGACCGAGCGGCGCTGCGACGCGCTGATCTCGTCCTCTCGCGACCCGATCGCCTACATCCACGAAGGCATGCATATCCGCGCCAACGAAGCCTACCTGGAGATGTTCGGGTTCGACTCGTTCGAGGACATCGAGGGCCTGTCGCTGCTGGACCTGGTATCGCCGCAGTACGTCAACGATTTCAAGCTTCTGCTCAAGCAGATGGGCAAGGGCGATACGCCGCCCCCCCGATTCGAACTCGAAGCGCGCTCGATGGCTGGCGAAAGCTTTCCGGCTACGCTGGAGTTCGCTACCGCCAGCTACGAAGGCGAATCGTGCGTGCAGGTGGTGTTCCGCCGGCGCGGCGAGTTGGATCCCGGACTGGCGCGCGAGGTGGAGGACCTGCGCCAGCGCGACATGGCCACCGGCCTGCTCAACCGCTCCACGTTCCTGCGTGCGCTCGAGGATGCGGTCGCACAGGCGGCGCAGGAGGAGAGCAAGTTCGCACTGCTGCTGATCGAACCGGACCATTACCAGCGGCTGCTGCAGGACATCGGCCTGGATTCGGCCGACAAGTTCATCGCCGCCCTGGCTGCGCGCCTGAGCGAGACGCTGGACAGCGACACCACCGCCGCCCGCTTCGGCGAACGCACCTTCGCCGTGCTGCTCGAGGGCGACCACGCGCGCACCGCGGCGCTGAGCGATCGCCTGCGCGATGCCTTCGCCTCGCACGTGGTCAACGTCGGGGAACGCTCGGCCTCGGTCACCGCCAGCATCGGCGGTGTGCAGATCGGCGAAAAGATCGCCACTATCGGCCAGGTCCTGACCCGCGCCAGCGAAAGCCTGCAGACGGCCTCCGAGCTGGGCGGCAACCGCAGCGAGATCTTCGATCCTGGCGCGGTGGACCGCGCCGAGGAACAGCGCGTGCAGGAATGGATCGGACGTATCCAGGAGTCGCTGCAGAGCGGCGGCTTCGTGCTGCACTACCAGCCGGCGGTGAGCCTGCAGGGCGGACCCGGCGAGCTGTACGAAGTCCTGCTGCGGATGGACAACAACGGCGAGCTGATCACGCCGGCTTCGTTCCTGCCGATCGCCGAGGCGCACGGGCTGATGCACGCCGTGGACCGCTGGGTGGTGCAGCGCGCGATCGAGGTCATCGGCACGCGCATACGCTCCGGCCACGACACCCGGCTGCTGGTCAAGGTGAGCACGGCCTCGTTCGCCGACGAACGCCTGGTGCAGCTGATCGAACAGCAGCTCGCCGCCAACAACGTACCCGGCGACCGGCTTTGGCTGGAGACGCCCGAGGCGAAGGTGTCCACCACGCTGCGCCAGGCGCAGCAATTCCTGGCCAAGGCTTCGGCGCTGGGCTGCCGGGTGGGGCTGGAGAAATTCGGCTCCGGGCTGGATTCGTTCCAGCTGCTGGCGCACTTCAAGCCGGCCTTCCTCAAGATCGACCGCAGCTTCACCGAGAATCCGGCCAAACTGCCCGAGCACCAGCAGAAGATCCTCGACCTGGGCACGCGCGCCCAGGCCAAAGGCATCCTGACCATCGCCGAATACGTGCAGGATGCGGGCACCATGAGCTTCCTGTTCACTGCGGGGGTCGACTATGTCCAGGGCTTCTTCCTGGCGGGGCCCGGCGCGGCGATGAATTACGATTTCTCCTGACCCGGGTGTCCGGACGCATGCACGAAAGCCCGCCTGGGGCGGGCTTCCGTTTTCAGTGCCAGTCGCTGGCGCGCGGCTACGTCGTGATGTCCATCAGACGTAACGGCCCCGCGCCATGGGTTCGCCGACCGCGCCCTGGTTGCGCAGCGCGGCGATGCGTTCGAATATCGGCGGGTGGCTGAGGAACAGCTTGCGCAGCCCGCCCGCGACGCCGCCGTTGATGCCGAACGCCTGGATCCGCGCCGGTAGGGTGCTCGGCCGATGCTGCGCGGACAGGCGCTCCAGGGCGGCGATCATCTTGCCCCGGCCGGCCAGGGCCGCGCCGCCGGCGTCGGCGCGGAACTCGCGACGGCGCGAGAACCACATCGCGATCATGGTCGCGAACAGCCCCAGCACCAGCTCCAGCGCCACTACGATCACGAAGTACGCAATACCGGGTCCACGGTCCTCGCGGCCGCCGGACAGATAGCTGTCGATCACTCCGCCGACCACCCGCGCCAGCACGATCACGAAGGTGTTGAGCACGCCCTGCAGCAGCGCCATGGTCACCATGTCGCCGTTGGCCACGTGGCTGACCTCATGGCCCAGCACGGCTTCGGCCTCGTCGCGATTCATGGCGCGCAGCAGGCCGGTGGACACGGCGACCAGCGCGTTGTTGCGATTGGCGCCGGTGGCGAACGCGTTGACCTCGGGGGCGTCGTAGATGGCCACTTCCGGCATGCCGATGCCGGCCGCCTGCGCTTGGCGCCGCACGGTCGACAGCAGCCAGCGCTCGGCTTCGCTGCGCGATTCGGTGATGACCTGCGCGCCGGTGGCGCGCTTGGCCATGGTCTTGGACAGCAGCAGCGAGACGAAGGAACCGCCGAAGCCGAAGATGGCGGCCATCACCAGCAGCCCGCTCATCTGGTCGGGGTGCACGCCAAGCAGCGACATCACCAGCCCGGCCAGCAGCAGCACCGCGAGATTGGTGGCGAGAAACAATGCGATTCGGTTGAACACGACAGGCTCCAGAAAGACGGGTTCCAGAAACGATCCGGCCCCGGCGCGGCCGGGCCGGGCGTGCGAAGGCACGCGTCGCCGACCTGAGGTTTCCGCGGCTTGTTTCAAGCGCCCCGCTGACAGAGGATTCAGTTTTCCTGCGGGTTCGCCATGACCTCTTCCTGTCGCTACCGCGGACGTTTCGCGCCTTCGCCGACCGGCCCGCTGCACTTCGGTTCGCTGCTCGCCGCGTTCGGCAGCTGGCTGCTGGCGCGCCACGCCGCGGGCGAGTGGTGGGTGCGGATCGAAGATCTGGATCCGCCGCGGGAAGTTTCCGGTGCGGCCCTCGAGCAGCTGCGTACGCTTGTCCGCCTGGGTTTGGGCTCCGATGCG
>DATHAV010000532.1:0-5628 GCA_035296505.1 Pseudoxanthomonas sp. | reverse complement strand
GCTTTCGCATAGGCGTCCCGGGCTTCGGGGTAACGCTTCTGCGCGGTGTAGGACTGGCCCAGCAGGCGCCAGCCCTCCGGCTCGTTCGGGCTCTGCCGCAGCGCCGCCTCCAGTTCGGCCACGGCCTGCTCGAGCGTGGCGGGCGCCGCGCGCTCCGCCGGCGCCAGCCCGGCGGGAGTGCCGATGGTCCGGTACAGCAGAAAGGTGGCGAACCCGAGCACGGCCACTGCGCCGGCGAACGCCGCGCGCGAGCCGCGCCACAGCGGCCGCAGCACGGTCCCCAGCACCACCAGCGTCAGCGCGACGGCGATCGCAACGAAGGCGGCCATCACCACTCCTGCCCGTCATCGCTGGCGACGGCCTTGGCGCCGCGGCCGCGGACCGCCACGATCCGCCACACCACCAGCGCTCCCGCCAGCAGCAACAGCAGCGGGCCGAACCACAGCAACCACGTGCCGGAGGACACCTGCGGCCGGTAGAGCACGAAGTCGCCGTATCGCTCCACCAGGAACCGCTTCACCTCCCCATCGCTCTTGCCCTGCTGCATCAGCGCCAGCACCTCGCGGCGCAGGTCGTGCGCGATCCGGGCGTTGGAGTCGGCCAGCGACTGGTTCTGGCACATCACGCAGCGCAGTTCGGCGGTGAGGCGGTGGAAGCGCGCTTCCTCGGCGCTGTCGCGGAACACCAGAGGCGTCGGGTCGCTGCTTTGCGCCGATGCGCTCGCCGCGAACAGCGCGAGCAGCATCGCCAGTGCGCGTAAGGTAGCCCCCGGCCCGCCGTTGCCGCTCATCCATGTGCGATGCAGGCGAGTGAACTCCAGCCCGGACGAGCACTCTCGATTTGCTCCACGTGCAGTAGAGGGATGGCGACTGCAATTGCCATGGTGGGCCTGGATTGGCCCCATGGCCGAGTGTCGCTGCGGATGCGCCGGTACGCTCATCGCTGCGCGGCTTCGATCTTTTCCAGCGCCGGGATCAGCTGCCAGGCGATGATCTCGTCGGTGACCGCGCCGACGTGCTTCCAGCGCACGATGCCCTTGTCGTCGACCAGGAAAGTTTCCGGAGCGCCGTAGATGCCCCAGTCGATCGCGCTGCGGCCGCTCTCGTCCGCCACCACCATCATGTACGGATTGCCGAACTGCTCGAGCCAGCGCAGCGCGTCCTCGCGCGGGTCCTTGAGGTTGTAGCCGATGAAGCGCACGCGCTTGGTCAGCGCGAAGCGGGCGATGACCGGATGTTCGACCCGGCACTCCGGGCACCAGCTGCCCCACACGTTCATCACGAACGGCTGGCCGCTCAGGTCGTCCAGGGTCAGGCGCTTCTCGGGCTGGTGCAGCAGCGGCAGGTCGAACGCCGGCGCCGGCTTGCCGATCAGCGGCGAGGGCAGGGCGTCGCGGCCGGCGCGGTCCGACTGCCGCACGCCGTAGTACAGCAGGCCCATCAGGCCCAGGAAGAACAGCGCGATGATGGCGCCGGCGAAGACATAGGCGCCGGTGGGCAGCTTGCCCGGCGCGGGCGCGGGGGCGGGCGAGTTCATTTCGTGTCCTGCGGCTTGGAGCGGAAGCGCCGATCGGCGGCGGTGACGAAGCCGCCCAGCGCCATGAGTCCGGCGCCGAACCAGATCCAGCGCACGAACGGCTTGATGTGGATGCGCACCGCCCGGGCGTCGCCGCCCAGCGATTCGCCGATGGCCACATAGATGTCGCCGAACAGGCCGGGGCGGATGCCGGCCTCGGTCATGACTTGGCCGCCGCTGGCGTAGGCGCGCTTTTCCGGATGCAGCAGCACCAGCGGCACGCCGTCCCGCAGCACCTGCACGTGGCCGCGCTCGGAGGCGTAGTTGGGGCCGGCGATCGAATCGACGCCCTCGAAGCGGAACGCGTGGCGGCCCATCTCGTGCGTCTGGCCGGGGATCATCGCCAGCTCGCGCTGCACGTTCATCGCCTCGACCAGCATCGCGCCCACCAGGAACACGGCGACCCCCGCGTGGGCCAGGGTCATGCCCAGCATCTCCAGGGTAAAGCGGCTGCCCTTGGCCGCGAAGCGCGTCCACACGAAGCGCGCCGTGCCCAGCAGCACCCAGGCGGCGCCACCCACGCCGGCGGCGGTCTTCCACGGCCCCTGCGGCGCTGCGAAGAAAGCGATGGCGCCAGCCACCACGGCAAGCCCGAACCAGGGCGCCAGCATCCGCAGCGGACGCGTGGGCTCCTCGCGCTGCCAGCGCGTCAGCGGCCCCAGCGGCAGCAACAGCACCAGCGGCGCCATCAGCAGCAGGAACAACAGCCCGAAATACGGCGGTCCCACCGAAATCTTGCCCAGGCCCAGCGCATCGGCCAGCAGCGGATACAGCGTGCCCAGCAGCACCATGCCGGTGGCCGAGGCCAGCAGCACGTTGTTGGCCAGCAGCAGGGTCTCGCGCGAACTGGCGGCGAACGGCGCGCCCTGCGCCAGCCGCGGCGCGCGCAGCACGTAAAGCAGCAGCGAACCGCCGATCACCACGCCGAGAAAGGCCAGGATGAACAGCCCGCGCGACGGGTCGGCGGCGAAGGCATGCACGCTGGTGAGCACGCCCGAGCGGACCAGGAACGCGCCGAGCAGCGACAGCGAGAACGCCGCGATCGCCAGCAGCAGGGTCCAGCCGGCGAAGCTGCCGCGCTTCTCGGTCACCGCCTGCGAGTGCAGCAGCGCGGCGCCGGCCAGCCACGGCATGAAGCTGGCGTTCTCCACCGGATCCCAGAACCACCAGCCGCCCCAGCCCAGTTCGTAGTACGCCCACCAGCTCCCGAGCGCGATGCCGATGGTGAGAAAGCCCCAGGCGACGTTGGTCCACGGACGCGTCCAGCGCAGCCAGCGCGCGTCGACGTCGCCGTCCAGCAGCGCCGCCACCGAGAACGCGAACGGCACCACGAACCCCACGTAGCCGACGTACAGCATCGGCGGGTGGATGATCATGCCGACGTCCTGCAGCAGCGGGTTCAGATCGCGCCCTTCGACCGCGGCCGGGAGCAGCCGCACGAACGGGTTGGAGGTGAACAGCAGGAACGCCAGGAAGCCCACGCTGACCACGCCCATCACCCCGAGCACGCGCGCGATCACCCGCGCCGGCAGCGCGCGCGAAAACTCGGCCACCGCCGCATTCCACACCGCCAGCACCAGCGCCCACATCAGCAGCGAGCCCTCATGCGCGCCCCACACCGCGGTGTAGCGGTAGACCATCGGCAGCAGCGAATTGGAGTTGTCGGCCACGTACTTGACCGAAAAGTCCTGCACCACGAACGCCACGGTCAGCACCACGAACGCCGCCAGCACCAGCAACAGCTGCGCGAACGCCGCCGGACGCGCCACCGCCATCCACGCCCCGATGCCGCGCTGCGCGCCGGCCAGCGGCAGCAGCGCCTGCACGATCGCCACCAGCAGGGCGAGGATCAGGGCGATCTGGCCGAGTTCAGGCAGCATGCGGTGCTCTTTGCTGTTGTTGTGTCCTCAGTTTCTTCTCTTGCGCGAAGCGCAGTGCCGCACCCAGGAAGGGTGCCGTTCTGGTTGCTCTCGCTATTGCCCTATTGGGCCCCCTGAGGAACGGCATGCAGGGCGGGTCAAACCCCATAGGGACGGCGCGCACGACGCGCGCCGTTTCTGGACGGCACATGGATGTGCCTTCCGGAAATTCCCGTCCTGCATGCGAACCCACGCGCAGCGTGGGCGTTCCGCCGGGGTGTGCTTTCTTTTGGTTACTTTTCTTTGCACAAGCAAAGAAAAGTGACTCGCGCGTCAAGCGCGAAGCGCTTTTGCCTTGCGGCAAGCGCGGCCCGCCTCTGCCTTGCGGCAAGCGCGGGACGCTTTTGCCTTGCGTGAGGCGTGGAACGCCTTTGCTTGATGCGGGACATTGAAGCAAATCACGCACGCTGATGCGGTAGCGCGCTTCAGCGCCTTGCGGCTGGCGCACGATGTTGATTGGCTCAAGCAAAAAGCCTTTCGCACCACAGGTGCGAGTCACTTTTCTTTGTGTGGCCAAAGAAAAGTAACCAAAAGAAAGGCCACCCCGGCGACGCGCCCTCCGCGCTGCGCGCTGCGGGTTCGCCAGCATCTCAGGAATTTGCGGACGGTACATCCATGTACCTTCCGGAAACGGCGCGCGTCGTGCGCGCCGCCCTTCGGGTTTGGCCCGCGATGCTGGCCGCGCCTCAGGGGCCCCGGTGAAGCTAGAACCAAAGCCAAAGCCAAAGCCAAAGCCGGTACTAACGGCTAGTCTTTGCACAAAGTCACGTGCAACGGCAGGCAAGTTCAAGGCGCTTGTCCCGCCGCTGGCGTATCCACATCGTGCTTCTCGTGCGCCACGCCCATCTTGTCGGCGACTTCCTTGGGCATATAGGTCTCGTCGTGCTTGGCCAGCACGTCCTCGGCCACGAACACGCCGTCGCGCATGGTGCCGGTGGCGACCACGGCCTGACCTTCGCGGAACAGGTCCGGCAGGATCTTGTCGTACATCACGGGTAGCTGCGCGTCGCCGTCGGTGACGCGGAAGCGGGCCTGCATCGAGCCGCTGGCGCGCTGGAACGAGCCCTTCTCGACCATGCCGCCGAGGCGGAAGCGCGCGCGCTCCCCGGCTTCGCCGCGCAGCACTTCGGCCGGGGTGTACAGGTAGGCGACGTTGCGCTGCAGGGCGAACGCGACCAGGGTGGTGGCGAGGGCGCCCGCGGCCACCAGCAGGAGCACCAGCAGCAGGCGGCGGCGGCGGATCGGGTTCATCGATTCAACTCGGCAGGTTGGGGCGCGCGGGTGACGCGGGTCTGGCGTTGGCGGGCGGCCCGCAGCTGCTGGCGGATCTGCAGCCGCGGGACGATGAAGTCCCACGCCAGCACCGCGGCGAACACCGCGTACGCACCCACTACGTAAGCCAGGTAGCTCATGGTTGCGGCTGCGCCAGTCTGGCGACCCAGTCCTTGGCCGATTCGCGGCACAGGTTGTCGGCGCGCGCACGGGACAGCAGCGAGCCGGCGAACCAGAACTTGGTGGCGACCACCATCAGCCACAGGGGCAGCATCATGCTGGCGTCCATGCTCGACTCGCCGAACAGGCGGATGGTCTGGCCCTGGTGCAGCGAGTTCCACCACACCACCGAATAGCGGATCACCGGCAGCAGGGTCACCCCGACGATGGCCAGCAGGCCGGCGGCGCGGGCTGCGGCGCGGCGGTCGTCGATGGCGCCGTACAGGCCCATCACGCCCAGGTACAGGAACAGCAGCACCAGCTCGGTGGTCAGGCGCGGGTCCCAGTCCCACCACGTGCCCCACATGGGCTTGCCCCAGATTGAGCCGGTCGCCAGGGTGATCACGGTGAAGGCGGCGCCGATCGGCGCGCAGGCCATGGCCAGGATCTCGCACAGCTTGATCCGCCAGACCAGCGCGACCGCGGCGTACGCCGCCATCAGCCCGAACACGAACATGCTCATCCAGGCCGCCGGCACGTGGACGAAGATGATCCGGTAGGCCTCGCCCTGCTGGTAGTCGGCAGGGGCCACGGCCAGCGCCAGGTAGAGTGCCACCGGGCTCAGCAGCAAGGCACCCCAGGCGACCCACGGGAAGACCGCGTCGGCGATGCGCTGGAAGCGGAGGGGGTTGGCGAAGGCGTG
>DATHAV010000531.1:0-2266 GCA_035296505.1 Pseudoxanthomonas sp. | reverse complement strand
TCGGCGATGTCGCTGGTGCCGTCGCCGACCACGTGGCCCGGGGTGCGCTTGGTCGCGGCGACCAGTTCGCCGTTGACCACCAGCAGGCGGTGGTCGTCGCCGCCGATGTAGGTTTCCACGATCACCGAGCGCGAGTGCTCGCGCGCGGCGGCAAAGCCTTCGCGCACTTCGTCGTCGGCCGAGATGTTGATGGTGATGCCGCGGCCGTGGTTGCCGTTGTAGGGCTTGGTGACCACGCAGCCGCCCAGCCGCTTGGCGGCGCGCAGGGCGCCGGTGGCGTCGCCGACCAGCTCCTGGCGCGGCACCGGCAGGCCCAGCGAAGCGAGGATCTTGTTGGTCTCCTCCTTGTCGCTGGCCAGCTCAACCGCGATATGGGGGGTCCTGCCGGTGACCGTGGCCTGGATGCGCTGCTGGTACTTGCCGTGGCCGAACTGGATCAGCGACTGCTGGTTGAGCCGCAGCCACGGGATGCCGCGCTCCTCGGCCGCGCGCACCAGCGAGGCGGTGGACGGCCCGAGCGCGCGCCGCTGCGCGTAGCGGATGAAGTCGTCGCGCGCGCGGTCCCAGTCCCAGTCCTCCGGCACGCTGCCCTTGGGCTGCAGTCCGGCCGGCAGCAGCGAGGCCAGCAGCTTGAGCGCGAGCTCGCCGGCGGCGATGCCCTCTTCCTTCTGCGCGTATTCGTAGACCACGGTGTACACGCCGGGGCGATCCTCGCCCACGCTGCGGGTCTTGCCGAAGGTCACGTCCTCGCCGGCGACGTTCTGCAGTTCGATCGCCGCGTGCTCCAGCACGTGCCCCAGCCAGGTGCCTTCGCCCTCGCGCATGCGGCGGACGAAGCCCCCCGGCTCGCGGTAGGAGCAGCCGTGCTCGGCCAGGCCGGGCAGGGCGGCGACCAGGCCGTCCACGAACGCAGCGCCCAGCCGACCCGTCGGCCAGGCTTCGAGGTCCTGCAGGTCCAGCTCCAGCCGGATGACCGGGAAGTGGGCGTACTGCGAGGGGCCGACGTAGACCGAGCGTTCGAGAATGCGCATGCCTTGCTCCGGATCAGGGTGTTCGTGTGTTGGTGGGGCGGCGGTATGGGTGCTTGCTGGTCGGCGGAGACGCGGGCATACGTTCTGGAAAACGCCGCGCGCGCCGACCGACAGGGGGTCATGTGGCTGGCAGACGTGCGATGGGCCGGAACCCGGCGCCGCCACCGCCATGCCGCGATGCTTGGCAGCCGCCGCGGCGGTCCAAAAATCCAGTGGCCATTGCGTCCCTTGTTCCGAGCCTCACCTGCCCGCCAGGCGCCCCGCCGACGCCTTGCGGGTGTGCAGGTTGAACGTGGCTCCGGCGGTCAGGATGTGCACGGTCAGGCCCAGCAGGCACACCGGTTCGTCCTCGCGCACCTGGGCCATGGACGAGAACTGCAAGCCGTCGGCGTCCAGCACGGTCACCGCGCCGCTGCCCTCGACTTCCAGGACGTTGGCCGGGCTGATGAACGCGGCGGTGTCCTCGTCCAGCCCGATGCCGATCGAATACGGGTTGTAGGCCAGCGCCGCGGCCAGGCGCCCCAGACGGTCGCGCTGGCGAAAATGCTGGTCGATGATGAAGCGGTTGGTCAGGCCCAGGCCCGGCGCCAGCCGCACGCTGCCTCCCTGCGGGACCAAGCCCTCCTTGCCGAACACGATCATGTGCTCGCTGAGGATGCTGGCGCCCGCGCTGGTGCCGCCCACCGGGACTCCGGCCGCGCTGCGCTCGCGGATCAGCTTGGCCGCTGGGGTGCCGCCGAGGATGGTCGACAGCCGCAGCTGGTTGCCGCCGGTGAAGAAGATGCCGGTGGCGCGCTCGATCCGGACCATCCGGTTCGGTTCGTGGCAGTCGCGGCGCGTATCGAAATCCATGACGTCGACGCTGCCCGCGCCCAGGCCCTCGAAGATGTCTTCGTACCGGCTGCCGGTGTCGGCCAGCTGGCTGGCGGTCGGGATGACCAGCAGGTCGGCGTCGGAGCCGCCGCACAGGTCCACGAAGCGCTTCAGGATGCGCGGGTTGTTCTTCTTCTCTTCGCCGCCGCCGATCGGGATGATCCAGCCGCGCTCGTCGCCTTGGGCGACCTTGCTTGGACACATGCAGCACACTCCTGGAAGCCAAATGGTCGATGCGCAACGCCGCCGCGACGGAAGCGGCGCGATCGCGCGCTGTTCCAATTCCCCCCAGCCCCCGATGGACGCGCGAGGATCGCAATGCACGCCCAAAGAAAAGGTAGCACGGGGTGGAAAAAGACGGC
>DATHAV010000530.1:0-4026 GCA_035296505.1 Pseudoxanthomonas sp. | reverse complement strand
CACCTACGGAGAACACCATGTTGCAAGCCTACCGCCGCCATGCCGCCGAACGCGCAGCGCTCGGAATCCCGCCGCTGCCGCTGTCGGCGCGGCAGACCGCCGAAGTGGTCGAGTTGCTGAAGGATCCCCCGGCGGGCGAGGGAGATTTCCTGGTGGAACTGCTGACCCACCGGGTGCCGGCGGGCGTGGACGATGCCGCCAAGGTCAAGGCGTCGTACCTGGCGGCGATCGCGTTCGGCAGCGAGCGCTGCGCCCTGATCGGCCGCGAGCGCGCCACCGAACTGCTGGGCACGATGCTGGGCGGCTACAACATCCATCCGCTGGTGGAGCTGCTGGACGATGCCCAGTTCGGCGCGGTCGCCGCTGAGGCGCTGAAGAAGACGCTGCTGATGTTCGACGCGTTCCACGACGTCAAGGACAAGGCCGACGCGGGCAACGCCCACGCCAGAAGCGTGCTGGCCAGCTGGGCCGAGGCCGAATGGTTCACCAGCCGCCCCGAGGTGCCCGAGAGCCTCACCATCACCGTGTTCAAGGTCACCGGCGAGACCAATACCGATGATCTCTCGCCGGCCCCGGACGCGACCACCCGCCCGGACATCCCGCTGCACGCGCTGGCCATGCTGAAGAACCCGCGCGAGGGCATCGTTCCCGAGGAGGAAGGCAAGCGCGGGCCGGTGAAGTTCATCGAGTCGCTCAAGGACAAGGCCCACCTGGTGGCCTATGTGGGCGACGTGGTCGGCACCGGCTCCTCGCGCAAGTCGGCCACCAATTCGGTGCTGTGGTTCACCGGCCAGGACATCCCCTTCATTCCCAACAAGCGCTTCGGCGGCGTGTGTCTGGGCGGCAAGATCGCGCCGATCTTCTACAACACCATGGAGGACGCCGGTGCGCTGCCGATCGAGCTGGATGTCACCCGGATGCACATGGGCGATGTCATCGAGCTGCGGCCCTTTGATGGCAAGGCGCTGAAGGACGGGCAGGTGATCGCCGAGTTCCAGGCCAAGTCCGAGGTCCTGTTCGACGAGGTCCGCGCCGGCGGGCGCATCCCTTTGATCATCGGCCGCGGCCTCACCGCCAAGGCGCGCGAGGCGCTGGGCCTGCCGCCGTCCACGCTGTTCCGCCTGCCGCAGGTGCCGGCCGATACGGGCAAGGGCTTCACTCTGGCGCAGAAGATGGTGGGCCGCGCCTGCGGCTTGCCCGAAGGGCAGGGCATGCGTCCGGGCACCTACTGCGAGCCGCGCATGACCTCGGTGGGCTCTCAGGACACCACCGGCCCCATGACCCGCGACGAGCTCAAGGACCTGGCCTGCCTGGGCTTCAGCGCCGACCTGGTCATGCAGTCCTTCTGCCACACCGCCGCCTATCCGAAGCCGGTGGACGTCAAGACGCACCACGAGCTGCCGGACTTCATCAGCACCCGTGGCGGCATCCCGCTGCGCCCGGGCGACGGGATCATCCACAGCTGGCTCAACCGCATGCTGCTGCCCGACACGGTCGGCACCGGCGGCGACTCGCATACGCGCTTCCCGATCGGCATCTCGTTCCCGGCCGGCTCGGGCCTGGTGGCCTTCGCCGCCGCCACCGGAGTGATGCCGCTGGACATGCCCGAGTCGGTGCTGGTGCGCTTCAAGGGCCGGCTGCAGCCGGGCGTGACCCTGCGCGACCTGGTCAACGCGATCCCGCTCTACGCCATCAAGCAGGGGCTGCTGACGGTCGCCAAGCAGGGCAAGAAGAACGTCTTCTCCGGCCGCATCCTGGAGATCGAAGGCCTGCCGGACCTGAAGGTGGAGCAGGCGTTCGAGCTGTCCGACGCCTCGGCCGAGCGTTCGGCCGCCGGCTGCACGGTGCACCTGGACAAGGCGCCGATCATCGAATACATCAACTCCAACATCGTCATGCTCAAGTGGATGATCGCCCAGGGCTACCAGGACGCGCGCTCGATCAACCGCCGGATCAAGGCCATGGAGGCCTGGCTGGCCGACCCGCAGCTGCTGGCGCGCGACGCCGACGCCGAGTACGCGGCGGTGATCGAGATCGACCTGGCCGACATCCACGAGCCCATCGTCGCGTGCCCCAACGACCCGGACGACGTCAAGACGCTGTCGGACGTATCGGGCGCGGTCATCGACGAGGTGTTCATCGGCTCGTGCATGACCAACATCGGCCACTTCCGCGCCGCTTCCAAGCTGCTGGAAGGCAGGCGCGACCTCCCGGCCAAGCTGTGGGTCGCGCCGCCGACCAAGATGGACGCCGCCGAGCTGACCCGCGAAGGCCACTACGGCACCTTCGGCACCGCCGGCGCGCGCATGGAAATGCCGGGCTGCTCGCTGTGCATGGGCAACCAGGCGCAGGTGCGCGAAGGCGCCACGGTGTTCTCCACCAGCACCCGCAACTTCCCCAACCGGCTGGGACGCAATTCCAATGTCTACCTCGGGTCGGCCGAGCTGGCCGCCATCTGTTCGCGCCTGGGCCGCATCCCGACGCGAGAGGAGTACGTGGCGGACATGGGCGTGCTGGCCAGCGGCAGCGAGCGGATCTACCGCTACATGAATTTCGACCAGATCGAGGAGTATCGGGAAGTGGCCGAGGCCGTGACGGCCTGATTTGTCGCCAAGTTCCCGCTGCATGGAGACGACCCGGCATGGGGCTGGGTCCGTTTCTGGTGTTAGCTAAGGTGCCGAGGCTGCCGGGGGTCGGTAGTGGGCGTGGCTTTTTCGGCAATGCGGAGGGTCGAACGGCGCCCAATCCAATGTGAGGGAAGCTTGATCGCCGCATGGCGGTTGGTGATCGGAAGTGCGGCCCCACAAGAACATCACCGCATGCAAGGCGACCATCGCTGCGCTCACGACCATTGCGTCGGCTGCCGGATGCGCAGCCGGCGCGCTTCACGACCGGCCGGCTTCACGACGATTTTCATAAGCAGCCTGGCGAATGCTGCAGGGGCAGGGCGCGTGCCGGTGCTCCGCCCTCAGCGCAGCCACTCGCTGGCCGCGTCGGCCATCGCGCGCCGGGACAGCAGCAGGTCCCACAGGCTGCCGCCCAGCTGGCGCCACAGCACCGCCGATCGCACCGCCGCCAGCAGGATGGCGCGGATCTCGGCCACCACGCCGGGCTGGCCCAGGTAGTGGGGGTTGCCGTGGACCATCACCTTGGGACGCAGGTGGCTGATGGTGTCGGCGTACAGCGCGCCGAGCGCCGAGAGCACGTCCGGGTGCGCGCTTCCCAACGTTTCGGCGCGCGGCCCTATCTCCTCGATGCCACCTGCGACCGCGGCGACGGTATCGGCCTCTCTCACGAAGCGCCGTTCCAGCTGCAGCACCGCCATCGCCAGGCGCGGCAGCTGTTCGTCGCGCTCCTGGTTGCTGAAGTAGTCTCGCAGCAGGCGCAGGCCGGGCGCGAGGCCCGCGGCGCCACCGTAGACGTCCTGCGGCGTCTCGGCATCGATCCGGAAGACGCTGTCCAGCGCGGTCTGCACCACCGCGGCGTCGGACTGGCCGGTCTCGGCGATGCGCCTTACCTGGGCCAGGGCCTGGACGACGCCCGCCAGGGCGAGAACACGTTCGGATAGGGGTCTGCTCAAGCTGCTCGCTCCGCAAGGTATCGTTCCAATGGCGCATCGGTGCGCGCGATGACGGCGCCGCCCAGGCATTCGTCGTCCTGGTACAGCACCACCGATTGACCGGGCGTGACCGCGCGCTGCGGGCGCGCGAACGTCACCCTCAGGCCGCCGTCGTCCTGCACCTGGACGCGGCACGCCTCGTCCGCCTGCCGGTAGCGCGATTGCGAGGTGCATTCGAACGCTGTCGCTGGCGGGCTTCCGCCGATCCAGTGGGCGCCCTCGGACCACAGCGTGGTCGACAGCAAGAACGGGCTGGTCGAGTCCTGGTCCACGTACAGCGCGTTGGCCGCCACATCCTTGCCCACGACATACCAGGGCGCCGCCGCGCGGCCGCGCACGCCGCCGATGTTCAGGCCTTCGCGCTGCCCCAGAGTGAAATAGAAAACGCCGGGATGCCGGCCGATGCG
>DATHAV010000529.1:0-2076 GCA_035296505.1 Pseudoxanthomonas sp. | reverse complement strand
TCGGGCGCAGTCGGCAGATCGATCAGGCTCACTGCGCCAGCGCTTCGGAGAGGATGCGCTGCAGCTCGCCGCTTTCGTGCAGCTCCAGCGTGATGTCGCAGCCGCCGATCAGTTCGCCGTGGATGAACAGCTGGGGAAAGCTGGGCCAGTTGGAGAATCGCGGCAGATTGGCGCGGATCTCCGGTTCCTCGAGCACATTGACGGTGTACAGGTCGGTCGCGCCGGCCTCCTTCAGCGCCGCTACCGCACGGCTGGAGAAGCCGCACATCGGGAACTGCGGCGTGCCTTTCATGAAAAGCACCACCGGATGGCTGTCGACTTCGGCCCTGATGCGGTCCATCACCGGCATGATGCGTTCTCCTGCTAGACGGCCTGCAAAACCGCGGTCGGGTAGACTCGTATTGTAAGCCTCAGCGCCGCCCGCCGCCGCTGTCCCCTTCGTCCCAGCAGAGGAAACGCCATGGCCATCGAACTGCCCCCGCTCCCCTACGACCGCGCCGCGCTCGAGCCGCACATTTCGGCCGAAACCCTGGACTTCCACCACGGCAAGCACCACAAGACCTACGTCGACAACCTCAACAAGCTGATCGAAGGAACCGAATTCGAACAGATGCCGCTGGAGGAGATCGTCCGCAAGTCCCAGGGCGGCATGTTCAACAACGCGGCGCAGGTGTGGAACCACACGTTCTACTGGAACTGCCTAAAGCCGGCGGCGCAAGGCGGCGGCGAGCCCAGCGGCAAGCTGGCCGAGCTCATCAAGCAGGCCTTCGGCGATTTCGCCAAGTTCAAGGAGGAGTTTTCCAAGACCGCGATCACCACGTTCGGGTCGGGATGGGGCTGGCTGGTGCAGCGTCCGGACGGTTCGCTGGCGCTGGTCAGCACTTCCAATGCCGTGACGCCGCTGACCGGCGAGGACAAGCCGCTGCTGACCTGCGATGTGTGGGAACACGCCTACTACATCGATTACCGCAACGCACGGCCAAAATACGTCGAGTCGTTCTGGGCGCTGGTCAACTGGGACTTCGTGGCCTCGAACCTGCGCTGACGGGATCCGTGAAGTGGCACGGGCGGCCGGGCGCTACCGGCCGCTCGTGCACGATGAATCACCGATCGATGCGATCCGCGAGTCGTTGGACGACCGGGCCCACCTGGTGTTCACGCGACAGTGCGGCGCCGACGCATCGCAGACGCTCGGCCAGCGAACCAGCGTCGTCTTCGCGCAAGGTGGCATGCCCCACCTTGCGCCCCGCGCGACCGGTCTTGCCGTAGTCGTGCCAGTGGCCGCCGGGCGCCCTCAGCACCGGCCCAGGATCCGGCACCTGGCCTATCCAGTTGAGCATGCAGGTGTGGCCCACGCTGCGCGTGTCGCCCAGCGGCAGGCCGAGGACCGCGCGCAGGTGGTTCTCGAACTGCGAGGTTTCGGCGCCTTCCAGCGTCCAGTGCCCGGAGTTGTGCACCCGCGGCGCCATTTCATTGGCCAACAGCGTGTCGCCCCGGCAGAACAGCTCGAGCGCGAATACGCCCACGTAATCCAGCCGATCGGCCAGCAGGCGCGCGTATTCGAACGCTCGTTCGGCCAAGTCCGCACCCACCTGCGCCGGTGCCAGGCTCGCCGACAGCACGCCGTCGACGTGCCAGTTCTCGGTCAGCGGCCAGATCCGGAACTCGCCGCCGCGCCCGCGCACGGCGACCACCGACAGTTCGCGCTCGAACGCGACGAAAGACTCGACGATCAGGCCCACGCTGGACGCCTGCGCGCCCAGCGCCCGCCACGCCGCATCGGCATCGTCGGCGCTGCGAATCCGGAACTGGCCCTTGCCGTCGTAGCCCAGGCGGCGGGTCTTGAGGATGCACGGGGTCCCCACCGCGCTCAACGCCTCCGCCAGCTCCGCGCGCGTGGCCACGCGCGCGTAGTCGGCAACGGGAATGCCCAGATCGAGGAACAGGTTCTTTTCCGCCAGACGGTCCTGGGCGATGGCCAGCGCGCGCGGGTCGGGGAACACCGGCACGCGCGCGGCCAGCCACTCCGCGCTCTCGGCCGGCACGTTCTCGAAATCGAACGTCGCCACGTCGACC
>DATHAV010000528.1:0-6831 GCA_035296505.1 Pseudoxanthomonas sp. | reverse complement strand
CATGCGCCACGAAGCCGCCAATGTATTCACTCCCTTTATCAACTATTATCGTTGGACAAAGAAGCAGCGATTAGCCTCCAGAGAAGCCGAGATTCCTCAAGCCATCAACTATTATGACAACGGCGTTGTCCAGACCGATCTTACTGTTCAGGCGCTTCTTGAGCGTCTGAGCATCAAAGGCTACTTGGAGAACGCCTTGGTCGTGATTACCGGGGACCACGGCGAAATGCTTGGCGAGCACGGCATGTTCGGGCATCAACACTCAGTGCATGAGGGCGTACTGACTATACCGATGATTTTAATCCGATATGGGTATGAAGGCTCTTCGTTCGGACGATCTCTTTCATCACAGATTGATATAGCGCCGACCATTCTAAAAGAGCTTGACTTGACTGCCCCGGCTACGTGGATGGGAAGCCCCTTACAAATCACACCCGGTCCACGATTCATCTACTTCCAGCAATCACACATGATTGGCCTTTACGACTTGTCAAGCACTAAGCACCCAATAAAATACTGGAGAAATTTCTTGAACGGGCAAGAATATGTTTTTGACATTAATTCTGATCCCTTGGAGAAAATTAACCTGATAGCCACTATAGATTCAGCCAAACTCCAATCATGGAGAAGTCAAGTTATTCCTGGAAGTCTAATAGGGAAAGCAAGCACCCACTAGCTGGACAACTGTTTTGTGATTAGAATCGAATCACCCAATGCACCGGATGGCGACTGGAACAGGCGGCGCAAATCGAGTGACCCCATTGTAGTGTCCATCCTTGCATCGCGAAAATCACCTACGTTGCCAACTCAGTTCTGCAGGTTGTCATTGCGCTGCATTTGGCTCAATTCTTGCCTGTATAACAGTAAGTGAGGATCAATTATGAACACTGCCGCCGCTAGCAACGTTAACCTCGCCGGCATCACCGGCATCGCCCGGCGCCTGGTGCAGGACGGCGCAATGGACGAGGCGACCGCCCGGGGCGCCATGGCCAATGCGACCGCCAACAAGGTCCCGCTGGCCCAGTGGATCGGGGAGAAGAGGCTGGTCACCGCGCCGCAGATGGCCGCGGCCAACGCGATGGAGTTCGGCATACCGCTGCTGGACGTCACCGCTTTCGATCCGCGCCACAATGCATTGAAGCTGGTCAGCGAGGGCCTGATCGACAAGCACAAGGTGCTGCCGCTGTTCAAGCGCGGCAACAGGCTGTTCGTGGGCATCAGCGACCCGACCGACACCCGCGCGCTGGACGACATCAAGTTCCACACCAACCTCGCCGTCGAACCGATCATGGTCGACGAGGAGTCGCTGCGGCGCGCCTTCGACCAGTGGTCCAACCTCAGCGACGGCCTCGACAGCAATTTCGGCGAGGACGACGACGGGCTGGAGAACCTGAACGCGGTAAGCGGCGAGGACGAGGCCGGGGCCGCCAACGACAGCCAGGGCGGCAAGGACGACGACACCCCCGTGGTCAAGTTCGTCAACAAGGTGCTGGTGGACGCTATCAAGCGCGGCGCCTCCGACATCCACTTCGAGCCCTACGAGGCCGATTACCGCGTGCGCCTGCGCATCGACGGCATCCTCAAGAACGTGGCCAAGGCGCCGGTCAAGCTCAACCCGCGCATCACCGCGCGGCTCAAGGTGATGGCGCAGCTGGACATCGCCGAGAAGCGCGTGCCCCAGGACGGGCGCATGAAGCTCAACCTGAGCAAGACCAAGCAGATCGACTTCCGCGTCAGCACCCTGCCGACCTTGTTCGGCGAGAAGGTAGTGCTGCGCATCCTGGACGCCAGCGCCGCCAAGCTGGGCATCGACAAGCTGGGCTACGAGCCGGACCAGCAGAGGCTGTTCGAAGCCGCCATCCAGCGGCCCTACGGCATGGTGCTGGTGACCGGCCCCACCGGTTCGGGCAAGACCGTGTCGCTGTACACCGCGCTGGGCATCCTCAACGACGAGCAGCGCAACATTTCCACGGTGGAGGACCCGGTGGAAATCCGCCTGCCCGGGGTCAACCAGGTCCAGCAGAACACCAAGCGCGGGATGACCTTCGCCGCCGCGCTGCGCAGCTTCCTGCGCCAGGACCCGGACATCATCATGGTCGGCGAGATCCGCGACCTGGAAACCGCCGAGATCGCGATCAAGGCCGCCCAGACCGGCCATATGGTGCTGTCCACCCTGCACACCAACGACGCGCCGCAGACCATCGCGCGCCTGATGAACATGGGCATCGCCCCGTACAACATCACCAGTTCGGTGACCCTGGTCATCGCCCAGCGCCTGGCCCGGCGCCTGTGCGGCCGCTGCAAGCGCGCGGTGGACCTGCCGGCGCACGCGCTGCTGGCCGAAGGGTTCACCCAGGCCGAAATCGACCAGGGCTTCACGGTGCACGAGCCGGTCGGCTGCGACGAGTGCACCGAAGGCTACAAGGGCCGCACCGGCATCTACCAGGTCATGCCGATGAGCGACGAGATCGCCGCCATTGTGCTGGAGGGCGGCAACGCCATGCAGATCGCCGAGGCCGCGCAGCGGGCCGGGGTGCGCGACCTGCGCCAGTCGGCGCTGATGAAGGTGCGTAACGGCCACACGGGGTTGGCCGAGATCAACCGGGTCACCAAGGACTAGGCGGCGCGGCGTCGAGGCGGGGTTTGCCGGCGCGTGTAGGTCGCTTGACCGGCAGCGGCGCCTCAAGCTCATCCAACAGTGGCGCGGCAGCCGATATCCAAATTCTGTCGGCCATCACAGTGCCAAACACCGTTGTCGTCGCGAAACCGTTACCATGCGGATGGTACCGGCGTGGGGATGCCGGATAAAGGGGAGTACCGATGGCCGTAACCCGCAGCAGCGCCGTAAAAAAGAAGCCCACAGCCGCCGTGCGCGACACCAATCAGCTTTCCACCTTCGTGTGGCAGGGCAACGACAAGCGCGGCATCAAGATGAAGGGCGAGCAGGACGCGAAGAACGTCAATCTTCTTCGAGCGGAGCTTCGTCGCCAAGGCATTACCCCCACCATGGTCAAGCCCAAGACCAAGCCGCTGTTCGGCCAGGCGGGTAAGCCAGTCAGCCCCAAGGACATCGCCTTCTTCAGCCGCCAGATGGCGACCATGATGAAATCGGGTGTGCCCATCGTGCAGTCGCTGGAGATCATCGGCAGCGGCCACAAGAATCCACGCATGGCGAAGATGGTCGGGTTGATCCGAACGGACGTGGAAGGCGGTTCGTCTCTCCACGAGGCGGTAAGCAGGCATCCTGTCCAGTTCGACGAGCTCTATAGAAACCTCGTGCGCGCGGGTGAAGGCGCCGGCGTCCTGGAAACCGTTCTCGACACCATCGCCAACTACAAGGAAAACCTGGAAGCGCTCAAGGGGAAGATAAAGAAAGCGCTGTTTTACCCGGCCATGACCATCGCCGTGGCCATAATCGTCAGCGCAATATTGCTTGTGTTCGTGGTTCCGCAGTTCGAGGCCATTTTTCAAGACTTCGGCGCTGATCTGCCTGCTTTCACCAAGCTGATCGTTGCCGCCTCGCGCTTCATGGTGTCATGGTGGTGGCTGGTCTTGCTTCTGGCGGTGGGGTCGATATTCGCGTTTTTGTTTTTTCTCAAGCGTTCGCTCGCCTTCCAGCATTTTCTTGATCGGCTCATCCTCAAGCTGCCGGTTATCGGGCAGATCATGCACAACTCCGCCATTGCGCGCTTTGCGCGTACGCTGGCGGTGACCTTCAAAGCCGGCGTACCGCTGGTGGAAGCGCTGGACACCGTCGCTGGGGCCACTGGAAACACGGTGTACGAGAAGGCGGTGCTGCGCATCCGCGACGACGTCGCGGTGGGTTATTCGGTCAATATGGCCATGAAGCAGGTGAATCTCTTCCCGCACATGGTCATCCAGATGACGTCGATCGGCGAGGAAGCCGGTGCGCTGGACTCCATGCTGTTCAAGGTGGCCGAGTACTACGAGCAGGAAGTGAACAATGCGGTGGACGCGCTGGCCAGCCTGATCGAGCCGATGATCATGGTGGTCATCGGCATCCTGGTCGGAGGCATGGTGATCGGCATGTACCTGCCCATCTTCAAGCTGGGCGCCGTCGTCGGCTGATCCCGCATGGCGTTCCTGGACCAGAATCCCGGCCTCGGGTATCCGCTCGCGGCCGGCTTGGGCTTGCTGGTCGGCAGTTTCCTCAACGTGGTCATCCTGCGGCTGCCGCGGCGCCTGGAGTGGCAGTGGAAGCGCGACGCGGCCGAGATCCTGGAGCAGCCCGAGGTCTACGACCCGCCGCCGCCGGGGATCGTGGTCGAGCCCTCGCACTGCCCGCACTGCAGGCACAGGCTGTCGTGGTACGAGAACGTCCCGCTGTTCAGCTGGCTGGCGCTGCGCGGCAAGTGCCGCCGCTGCAAGGTTCCGATCTCGGCGCAGTACCCGCTGGTCGAACTGCTGACCTGCCTGCTCACCGTGGCCTGCGTGTGGCGCTTCGGGTTCGGCTGGCAGGGGTTCGGGGCGATCGTGCTGACCTGTTTCCTGATCGCGCTGTCGGGCATCGACCTGCGCACCCAGCTGCTGCCCGACCAGCTGACCCTGCCGTTGATGTGGCTGGGCCTGATCGCGAGCCTGGAAAACCTGTACATCGCGCCCAAGGAAGCGTTGCTGGGCGCCATCGCCGGCTACGTGTCGCTGTGGTCGGTGTGGTGGCTGTTCAAGCAGATCACCGGCAAGGAGGGCATGGGCCACGGCGATTTCAAGCTGCTGGCCGCGCTGGGCGCGTGGGCCGGCCTCAACGGCATCCTGCCCACCATCCTGGTGTCGTCGCTGGTGGGCGCGATCATCGGCTCGATCTGGCTGGTGGCCAAGGGCCGCGACCGCGCCACGCCGATTCCTTTCGGCCCCTACCTGGCCGTCGCCGGCTGGATCGTGTTCTTCTGGGGCGAGCGGATGATCGACGCCTACCTGCGGTTCGCCGGCCTGCGCGTGTAGGGAGCGGGTCGTGCCCGTGTCTTTGCATCTCCGCCGTCGCCGTCCTGCTTTGGCGAACTGAACGATCCACCCAACCCTGCGCGTACGGTTGGCTCGGCCGCAAGCGTCGCCCCCGCGAACCGCAGGCACGCACACCCTTACGCCGCCGCTGCCGGGTGGTACAACATCGCGATGAGCGACTATCTGATCGGACTGACCGGCGGCGTCGCCTCCGGCAAGAGCGCGCTGGAGCGCGAGTTCTTGGCGCGCGGCATCTTCGTGGCCGACGCCGACCGCATCGCGCGCGACATCGTGGAGCCCGGGCAGCCCGCGCTGCAGGCCGTGGTGAGGGAATTCGGGCAGGCGGTGCTGGGCGCGGACGGACGCCTGGACCGCGCCGCCCTGCGCCAGCGCATCTTCAGCGACCAGGACGCCAAGCGCGCGCTGGAGGCCATTCTGCACCCCATCATCCGCGACCGCCTGCGCACGGACTGCCTCGGCGCCCCGGATCCCTACGCGGTGGCCATGGTGCCGCTGCTGGTCGAAGGCGGCGGCCGCGCGCGCTATCCCTGGCTGGACCGGATCCTGGTGGTCGATGCGCCCGTTGCGGTGCGCAAGCGCAGGCTGATGCAGCGCGACGGCATCGACGAGGCGCTGGCCCAGCGGATGCTCGATGCCCAGGCCACCCGCGAGCAACGCTTGGCGATCGCCGACGATGTGGTGGTCAACGACGGAGACCTTACCAACCTGCCCCCGGCCATGGCTGAGCTCGACGCGCGCTACCGCGCGCTCGCGGCCCTGTAGGCGCTTGGCCCCGCGTCGCCGCTACGACGGCCAGAGGCCGCGTATGGCGGCGACGCCCTGGGCGCCGTGGGCGCGGGCTTCGGCGATATGCCCGGCAGCGAGGCCGCCGATGGCGTAGAGGGGCAGCGATACCGATTCGCGCAGGGATGCGAAGGCCTTCCAGCCGAGCGGCGCGGCGTCGGGATGGGAGGCGGTGGGACGGACCGGCCCCAGCACCGCGAACTCGCAGCCCAGGCGCTGCGCGGCCTGCAGTTCGCCTTGGTCGTGGCAGGAGGCGGCGACGGCAAGCCCTTGCACGGCCTCGGGTTCGACCTGCGCCAGCTGCGCGGCGCGCAGGTGAACGCCCGCGCCGAGCGCGCGGGCCAGCCCGATGTCGGCGTTCACCAGCACCTGGACACCGGCGGCGCGGCAGCGGCGTGCCGCTTCGCACGCCAGCTCACGCCACTGCGGGACCGGCAGTTCGCGCGCACGCAGCTGCACGCGGCCGATGCCGGAAGCGAGCGCCCGTTCCAAAGACCCCAGCCATGCCGCGTGGTCCTGCCCAGGCTCGGGGGTCACCAGGTAACGATCGGGCTGCAGCAGAGCCGCCACCACCGGGCGGTCGGCGGGCGGCATCGGGTAGCGCGGAAGCTTGCCGGGCACCACCCAGGCCAGCGCCTGGCCCTCCTGTCCGCGCGGCGTGCCCTGCCAGCGGGTGACGTGGCGCACGTCCAGGCGCAGGCGCTTGTCGGGGTAGCGCTGCGGGACCTCCATCAGCGCCGGCCCCACCTGCACGGTGATGCCGAGCTCTTCCCGCAGTTCGCGCACCAGCGCGGCTTCGCACGATTCGCCCGGCTCGCGCTTGCCGCCCGGAAACTCCCACAGCCCGGCCAGGTCGCGGCCGTCGCCGCGCCGCGCCAGCAGGATGCGGCCGCGCGCATCGGTGATGACCGCGGCCATGACGTGGATCGATGGGGTCGGTGGAGGCACGGCGGCAGCTTGCGATGGATCGGCGTGGCAACGCAAACAAAGGATGGGACCGCCACCCTTCCACCGCTTGGGATAAGCTCAGGCCTACCAGAAAAGCTAGGAGGCAGAAGTATGGCA
>DATHAV010000527.1:0-3592 GCA_035296505.1 Pseudoxanthomonas sp. | reverse complement strand
CTGCGCGAGGACGTGCGGGTGACCCGCGACGACCTGATCCGGCCATCGCTGGGCACCATCACCGGCGCCGGCTTCGAGGCCAATGTCGAGGTATGCGTGCGCTACCTGGCCGCGTGGCTGGACGGCAACGGCTGCGTCCCGATCCACTTCCTGATGGAGGACGCGGCGACCGCAGAGATTTCGCGCACCCAGCTGTGGCAGTGGCTGCACTCGGACAACCTGCACCTGCCCGACGGCACCCGGATCGACTTCGCACTGCTCGAACGCGCGCTGCTCAACCTGCCCGCGCGCCTGGGCGACACCACCGGCATGCCGGGCGCCGCGCGCATCGCCGAGGCCATGGCGATGCTGGACGAACTGAGCCACCGCGACGAGCTGGTCGAGTTCCTGACCCTGCCGGCCTACGAGCGCCTCGACTGAAGCGCCCAGCGTCCACGCCGCAGCACACCCCTTTTCCTCCCACGGACGAAACCGACATGACCGCACTGAAGACCGCCGAACAGATCCAGCACGACTGGGACACCGATCCGCGCTGGGCCGGGATCACCCGCAACTACACCGCCGCCGACGTGGTGCGCCTGCGCGGCACCGTGCACGTCGAGCATTCGCTGGCCCGGCTGGGCGCGGAAAAGCTGTGGGGCTACCTGCAGACAGAGGACTTCGTCAACGCGCTGGGCGCGCTGACCGGCAACCAGGCCATGCAGCAGGTCAAGGCCGGGCTGAAGGCGATCTACCTGTCGGGCTGGCAGGTGGCCGCCGACGCCAACCTGGCCGGCCAGATGTACCCGGACCAGTCGCTGTACCCGGCCGATTCGGTGCCGACGGTGGTCAAGCGCATCAACAACACCCTGCTGCGCGCCGACCAGCTGCACCACGCCGAAGGCGACGACAGCATCGATTTCCTGCAGCCGATCGTGGCCGACGCCGAGGCCGGCTTCGGCGGCGTGCTCAACGCCTTCGAGCTGATGAAGGCGATGATCGAGGCCGGCGCGGCCGGCGTGCATTTCGAGGACCAGCTGGCCAGCGTCAAGAAGTGCGGGCACATGGGCGGCAAGGTGCTGGTGCCCACGCGCGAGGCGGTGGAGAAGTTGAACGCCGCGCGCCTGGCGGCCGACGTCATGGGCGTGCCGACCCTGCTGGTGGCACGTACCGATGCCGAAGCCGCCGACCTGCTGACCAGCGACGTCGACGCCAACGATCGGCCGTTCGTGGTCGGGGAGCGCACCGTCGAAGGGTTCTACAAGACCCGCAACGGCCTGGACCAGGCGATCAGCCGCGGCCTGGCCTACGCGCCCTACGCCGACCTGGTGTGGTGCGAGACCGGCAAGCCGGACCTGGAGTTCGCGCGCAGGTTCGCCGAGGCCATCCACGCCAGATTCCCCGGCAAACGGCTGGCCTACAACTGCTCGCCTTCGTTCAACTGGAAGAAGAACCTGGACGACGCCACCATCGCCAGGTTCCAGAAGGAGATCGCCGGCTACGGCTACAGGTTCCAGTTCATCACCCTGGCGGGCTTCCACGCGCTGAACTACTCGATGTTCAACCTGGCGCACGGCTATGCGCGCCGCCAGATGAGCGCCTTCGTCGAATTGCAGGAGGCCGAATTCGCCGCCGCCGAACTGGGCTTCACCGCGGTCAAGCACCAGCGCGAGGTCGGCACCGGCTACTTCGACACGGTCACCCAGGCCATCCAGCAGGGACAGTCTTCGACCACGGCCTTGAAGGGTTCGACCGAAGAGGAGCAGTTCGCCGCTACCAAGGCCGCCTGAGTACATCTAGCGTGGTTGCGAAGAAGCCTGCATGGCTCCTTCATGCGCGGCGATCGGAATCGACATGTCCATGATCCGGCAGGGCAGGGCCTAGCTGGATTCCGCTGCGCAGGTGTCGACACGCAGCAAGAGCGGGATTGGCTGGCGCAGGGCCATCGGCCTGTACGGAGTCAAAGCGTGCGGCCGGCGTTCGTCATTTGGAACCAGTGCCACGGCTTCAGCAGGCCACTGCTCCGCTCCCGCAATGCTTCAGCATGCAGGCGATCGGCGGTATGACAGCGATCGGCGGTGACGCGAACGTACGAGCAGAATATGCCGCCGCCGACTGCGATGTGTGGCGCGCCAAGCATGTGCGGGCGCAGAAGAGATCCCATGTGCCGTGTCGGGATCGAAAACGCTTGCAAGGGCTGAATCGGGCACGCCGACTAGGTGGCTACCCTCCATGCGTCTGCGGCCACAGATTATCGATAAAAGCCTGAGTGAGTAGCGACCCGGTTTGGGCTCAATAGAAATCTTAGTTATCATCGTCCGCGAAGTCGTGGTAAAGGGCGTCGGACCAGCAGTTCCCAAGGCCAAGGCTGTGGAACGGCGCCAAAGGGTTCGGTAGTGGCGCTGGCTCGGGCCGGCCTAAGAACCGCTCGAGGAACCCGCCTTTCTTCTTGCTGCCGGTGTCCGCGGAAGCAACCGCCAAGGCAGGAACAGGGAGGCTGTCCAGCCTTGCGGAAAGCGCTTGAATCTCAGCCAGCAGCGCCAAATTCTGAGCGGTGAAATCCTCATCCTCCATGTCGAAAATCTCGCCGCACTCGAGCACGAAATACCGCCGCACATTCGATGGGCGTGATAACCAGCCCTGCGCTTCCGCCGCAAGTTCGGCTGCTTGAGGCGGCAGCCGGGCGAGATACGCCTGCAAACGCAGCAGCCCGGCTTGCGCGTCTCCGGCCAATGCGATCTCCTCTTCGGTGTCCCAGATGGACGACCTCACCGGGCGGGGATTTCCGCTGAGCAGCAGCTTGAAAGTGAGCGGGATATCGTAGTTCCACTCGGCGATGCCGTGCAGCTCGCGCTTGGCTTCCCACTCGGGCGAGCCGGGCAGACGATCGGATGCGTAGAGATAGCTTCGGTTAGCCATGCGGTCTCCAATAAGTCACAACGCCCTGAGCCCAGTCGACCGGCGAAGCGGTTCGGCCCGATGGATCGCTCGCCACCTCGATCCCCGCTGCGCCCGGATATCAGGCGTTTGATCACTCTGCCCTGCATATGAAACGTCAGCGGCACCAGTATGGCCAAGCACACTATGCCCAACGAAGCAGCGGCCATGGCGGCCGATTTTCCAGGCCTGAAATGCGCCTGGATGTAGAACGTGCCGTATGCCAGCGGCGGGATCAACAACAAAAGAACAAAGGCGGCGGTATCCCACACCGACGGATGCAGGGCCGCTCGTACCGCCAGGTCCAGCCTTTGGCCTGCGGGAACCTTTGCCAGTTCCGGGAAACGTTTGACAAGGCGTGCTTCCCTGTCAGCTCTTGAATTCGACATGAGGATTCCTGGTGGCCGCTAACGCATCAAGTTGTCAATCTTAAAAACAAGGTTATCTAAAGCACTTATGGGTCAGCTCCCCAGGCCAGTCGGGTCGAACGGCATCTTGGTCATGGCTATCCGATTATCGGGCCTGTCATCATTCTTAGCACGCTTACGAAGCAGTAGCCTCATCAACCGAAGTTTCGAACCTAACGGACCTCGGGGTGGCTACTGCCTCGCGAGCGTTACCAAAATCCATTGTCGTCGCGTCCGGCCACGGTTTCGACGCAGTACTGCGCCGTCCT
>DATHAV010000526.1:0-2048 GCA_035296505.1 Pseudoxanthomonas sp. | reverse complement strand
CTCCAGTCCGGTGACCACGCGGTTGCGGTCGGTGGCGCCGGAGTAGAGCCTGTTGAGTTCGGCGCCGGACCAGAAGCGGCTCTCGAACTCGTCGGCCTCGCGGTTGGCGCGATTGAAGACGCGCGCCTTGCGGAAGATGATGACCCAGCTGATCAGCGAACCCGCCAGCAGCAGCAGGACGATCAACTGCACCGGAATGCTGGCCTTGAGCATCAGGTCGAAGTAATCGATGCCGTTTTCGGCGGTGACGGCCATCGCCTCGGCCGCGGCGGCGGCGGCCTCTTCCGGCAGCGCCTCCACCACCGGGGCCTGCAGTGCCAGCAGCGTTGCGATCATCCGTTGTTCCTCGTTTCGATTTCTGGGGTCTGGGTTTGCAGGGCTTTGAAGCGTTGGTACAACGCATCGGGGAGCGGTTTGGGTCTGAAGCCGCTGGCGCTGAGCGAGGCGACCCGCACCTGCGCGGTGAGCAGAACTTCGTTCCCGCGCCGCACCGACTGGGCGAACACCACGCTGGCGCGCCGGCACGCGCCCAAGGCGACCGTCACCGACAGCAGGTCGTCCAGACGCGCCGGACGCAGGAAATCCAGCGCCATCGAACGTACCGCGAACACCAGATCATGGTCGCGGCGCAGCGGCTCCTGCCCATGGCCCTGGGCGCGCAGCCATTCGGTGCGCGCACGTTCGAGGAAGGCGACGTACTGCGCGTGGTAGACCACGCCACCGGCGTCGGTATCTTCCCAATAGACGCGTGTCGGCCAACTGAATACAGCCGGAAGGGCGCCGGAAATCGGCGGCGGCGCGGAATTCAAATGCCCCTCCCCGGCGCGTGGCCGCCCGCCGCGGGATCGGCCACGAACAGGTCGTCGGGCCGGTGCCTGGGCCTCAGGCCCAGGTGCAGGTAGGCCTTGTTGGTGGCCATGCGCCCACGGGCGGTGCGCACCAGGTAGCCCTGCTGGATCAGGTACGGCTCGACCACGTCCTCCAGCGTGCCGCGCTCTTCGGACAGTGCCGCCGACAGCGACTCCACGCCCACCGGGCCGCCGTCGAAGTGGCCGATGATGGTGCGCAGCAGGCGCCGGTCGAGCTCGTCGAAACCCTGCGGGTCGACATTGAGCATCGCCATCGCCGCGCACGCCACGTCGTGGTCGATCCGGCCCTGCGCCCTGACCTGGGCGAAATCGCGCACCCGGCGCAGCAGGCGGTTGGCGATGCGCGGGGTGCCGCGCGAGCGGTTGGCGATCTCGGCCGCGCCTTCGGCCGCGCAGTCGATGCCCAGGATCCTCGCCGAACGCCGCACGATCTGCGCCAGCTCCTGGGGGGTGTAGAACTCCAGCCGCTGGACGATGCCGAAGCGGTCGCGCAGCGGCGCGGTCAGCAGGCCGGCGCGGGTGGTGGCGCCGATCAGGGTGAACGGGGGCAGGTCGAGCTTGATCGAACGCGCGGCGGGGCCGTCGCCGATCATGATGTCGATCTGGAAATCCTCCATCGCCGGGTACAGCACTTCCTCGACCACCGGCGAAAGGCGGTGGATCTCGTCGATGAACAGCACGTCGTGCGGCTGCAGGTTGGTCAGCAGTGCGGCGAGGTCGCCGGCCTTCTCGATCACCGGCCCGGAAGTCAACCGCAGGTTCACGCCGAGCTCGTTGGCGATCACGTGGCTGAGCGTGGTCTTGCCCAGGCCGGGCGGGCCGAAGATCAGCACGTGGTCCATGGCCTCGCCGCGGCCCTTGGCCGCCTCGATGTAGATCGAGAGCTGGTCGCGGACCGGCTTCTGCCCGAGGTAGTGGTCCAGGCGCCTGGGCCGGATGCTGGCCTCGACGGCCTCGTCCTCGCGGGTGGCATCGGCGGCAATGAGACGCACGTCGTTCATCGGCCTATGGTCGCATTCGCCGTGACAAACAGGCAGTCCACATATCCCTTGCACGGACAGGCGCGATCGCGCGCTCGACAAAGCGGGCGTGGCCTGGACGCAGGCGTCCCGTCCGGCCCCGTGCCCTCATGCCCTCGTGCCGGTGCGGGCGTGGCACAATCCGCGCCGTCCTTCGCGG
>DATHAV010000525.1:0-2108 GCA_035296505.1 Pseudoxanthomonas sp. | reverse complement strand
TGGCCTACAACACCCGCAATCGCTTCGCCAACGCCGTGTGCGAAGGGGGCGGCAACCCCGGCTGCGAATACACCGAAGACGTCTCGCGCCTGGATCTGTCGGCCAACTGGACGCCGATCGAGAAGCTGACCCTGACCTTCGACGTGTCGAATATCCTGGGCGAGCCACTGCGAACCTTCCGCGATTACCAGGATGCCAATGGCAACATCCTCGGCACCTTCCCGCGCGACGTGCGGTTCGAAGAGACGGTGTATTCGCTGGGACTGCGGTTCCGTTATTGACCTCAACGGCCCTGGCTCGCCGCGCTTGCCTGCTCCAAGCAAGCGCGGCGTCAAGACTGCCCATGAAGCAAGGCCGGGCTGCGGATTGGCGGGAATGAACTCAGCGCGCGGTCGCGACGCCGGCAGGACCTGAAGTCGATGCAACGATGCGCTTCATGGATTTGTACGACAATCGGGCCAGGACCTCGCATCCGTCGCGGTCCCTCCACAGAAAGCCGCGTCCACGATGAAGGCAACCGCGATTCGGAATCTGCATGGGCAGGTGGTCCAGGAACTGGGCAAGCAGATCGTCAGCGGCCAGCTGCAGCCGGGGGCGCTGCTGCCGCGCGAAGAAGCCCTGGCCGAACGCATGGTGATCAGCCGGACCGCGTTGCGCGAGTCGCTCAAGGTGCTGGCGGCCAAGGGGCTGATCGAGACCCGGCAGAAGACCGGCACGCGGGTTCGCGATACGCGGTACTGGAACCAGCTGGATCCGGATGTGCTGGCCTGGCGCTGCGCCTCGATGCCCACCGACGACTTCGTCGAGAAGCTGGTGGAGATGCGCGACCTGATCGAACCCGCCGCCGCCGCGTCCGCCGCCCGGCGTCGCGACGCCACGCAGCTGGCGCACGTCAAGGGCGCCTATGCGGCGATGAGCGCGGCGGACGATCTGGATGCCTGGGCGCAGGCGGACCTGGATTTCCACGAGGCGGTGCTGCGTGCGGCCAACAACGAGCTGATGACCTCGCTGTTCTCGGTGATCGAAACCGCGCTGGGCGCGTATTTCCTGCTGTCGGCACGCACCGCGGTGGACTTCAAGTACTCGCTGCCCCAGCATTTCGCGGTGCTGGAGGCGATCCGCCTGCGCCGCCCGCAGCAGGCGCGCGAGGCGATGCAGGCATTGATCGAGGATTCCCGCGCCAACATCCGGCGCAGCATGCGCAGGAAGGCGCGCTGACCATGGCCGCTCTGATAGGGCTCGACTGGGGCACCTCGAGCCTGCGCGCCTATCTCTTCGATCCGGCAGGCAACGTGCTGGAGGCACGCCACCGCGCCTACGGCATGCGCAGCCTGCCCGAGGGCGGATTCGATGCGGCGCTGGCGGAAATCACCCAGGAATGGCCGCGCTGCCCGCGCCTGGCGGCCGGCATGGTGGGCGCGCGCGGCGGCTGGCGCGAGGTGCCGTACCTGGACCTGCCGGCCCAGGCCGACGCCATCGGCGCGTCGCTGCACTCGCTGGTCGCCGCCGACGGCGAACCCGTGCATCTGGTCCCAGGCCTGCGCGATCCGCGGCGTCCCGACGTCATGCGCGGCGAGGAAACGCAGATCCTCGGCGCCCTGGCGCTGCACTCTGCCTTGGGCGGTAACGCCACGCTGGCCATGCCCGGTACCCACAGCAAGTGGGTGAGCCTGCGCGGCGGGTGTATCGTCGATTTCCAGACGCTGATGACCGGTGAGCTGTTCGCGGTCCTGACTGAGCATTCCATCCTCGGCGCGCCATTGAAGGATGGCGGCGCTCGAGGCGCGGCCCATGCGGAGGCCTTCGGCCGCGGCGTGCGCCTGGCGTTCGACAGCGGCGGCGCGGGCGGATTTTCGCGGCTGTTCTCGATCCGGGCGTCGATGCTGTCCGCGGCGCTGCCGGTCCACGACATCGCCGATACGCTGTCCGGGCTGCTGATCGGCGAGGAGATACGCGCGGTGGCCGCCGATGGCGCGTTCGACCTGGCGGCGCCGGTGCACCTGATCGGAGACCAGGCCCTCTGCGCGCGCTACCGCCAGGCGCTGCAGGCGTTTTCGGTCGAATCGCGCACGATCGCGCAGGACGTGGCGGCGCACGGCCTATGGCGT
>DATHAV010000524.1:0-1569 GCA_035296505.1 Pseudoxanthomonas sp. | reverse complement strand
CGGCCAGCGCCGGTTCGAAGAACGTGTACACCGCCGACAGCGCGTTCGGCACCAGATCGGTCATGGCGACGCCGATGAGCGCGCCGTCCTCGCGCATTTCGAGGAAACGGCCCTCGGACCAGCTGCCGACCAGGAACTGGTCGAACTCGACCCCGCCGTGCTCGTCCATGCCGCCCTGGGCGTGGCGCGCCTGCAGGTAGCGCCGGTACAGGGCCAGGTGTTCGTCGGTGCGCTGCGCGGCGACCACGCGCGATTCCACCCGCGCATTGCGCGCGGCGCAGCGGCGCTGGCTGCGGTCCGGGCGGAAATCCGCCACCGGAATGCGCACCGCGATGCAGGCGCGGCAGCCGTGGCAGTGCGGCCGGTACACCAGGTCGCCGGAGCGCCGGAATCCCCAGTCCAGCGCGGTCGGGTAGAAGGCCGGCAGGCGCGGATCGCGCGGGTCCAGCACCAGGTCGCGCGCGCTGCGCTGCGGCCAGTAGCCGCAGGCGTGGTCGCCGGTGTGGAACAGGCGCAGCTCTTCGCTCGGCGGTGTCGCGTCGTTGCCCATGCATCAACCCGCCGTGCCCGGGGCGAGCAGATGGAAGGCGACGCCGGCCAGCGTGCCGGCGAGCGCGCCCGCGACCACGTCGCGCGGCGCATGCCGCTCCAGCCGCAGCCGCGACCACGCCACCAGCGCCGCGAACGTCAGACCCCCGGCCAGCGCCCACGCGCCGGCCCGCCACAGCAGCATCGCCGCGAACACCGCGAACGCCACGTGCAGCGACAGCTTGAACCAGCGCGGCGTCAGCGCTGCCAGCAGCACCATCGCCGCCGCAAGCGTCAGGCCGACGGCGAGCTCGCGCGAGGCGCCCGACCACGCCGCAAGGGCCGCGCCGCCGCCCAGTAGCGCCAGCAGGAAGCGGTTGAGGCCGCTGCGCTCGCGTGCATCGCTGGCGTCCACGTGCGCCCAGCGCCCGCGCCGCACCTGCCGCCACGAATATCCCATCACCAGCGCCGCCAACGCCGCGAATGCCGCGCCGATCCACGCGGCCTGCGCGCGTTCGCCGCGCAGCAGCGCAAGCGTCAGCACCGCCAGCGGAAGCACCAGCACGGGATGTCCGACGATGGAAACGGCACGGGCCAACGCGCGACTCATGCGAGGAGAATACTGCGGACGGTCGCGGCGGTTGCGACCGGCTAGCAAGCGAATGGAAACGGTGGTGCGTCCACCGCCGCGTATCGACCCCGACGGCCGCAGTGCCGACGCCGCCCACGACGCATTGGAGTGCACGGGACTGACGGCGTCGGCTTGTTCAGTGCAAGACCAACACGACGAACGAATGCCGGAACGTGATTCCAGAACCGGTCGCCCGAGATCAGACGTTGCCTTTCACCAGCACCCATACCACGGCGGCGGTGGCCAGAAGGCTGCTGAGGATCATCGCTCTCCTGCCCATGAAGTACTGGTACCCGCGGCGGCGGCGCGCATTGGCCGGGTGCGCCAGCATCGGGTCCATGATGGGAGGCAGCATGACCAGGTACTGGTAGTTGATGAGCGCCATGCCGATCACGAAGACCGCCACCACC
>DATHAV010000523.1:0-3085 GCA_035296505.1 Pseudoxanthomonas sp. | reverse complement strand
CTCCTGGCCGCGCTGGATTTCCGCGGCGCGACGCTCGGCGATCTCTATGCGGCGCTTGTGTTGGCCCAGGAAGTCGCGGAATTCCTCTTCCAGGGTCAGGAAGATAGCGAGGTTCTCGTTGAACTCCGCGGTCAGGCGATCGACCACTTCCTCGACCTTGGCCATCAGCGTGCGCTCGGCCGCGCTCTCGCCGCTGTTGCCCTCGCAGGCTTCGGCCAGCACGTTGAGCAGGCGCCGCGCAGGATGGGTCTTCTGCACGAACATGCGCCGGTCCAGCAGCGCGACCTTGACGAACGGCACGACCAGGCGGCCGATCAGTTCGCGTGGGCGGCCTTCCAGGTCGCGTTCGTCGAGCATCACGTCGAACAGCATGCCGACCAGATCGATCGCGTCCTCGTCCACCGGCGCCAGGCGCGCGGCCGAGGCGTCCACGCCCAGCTGCAGCGCGCCGCTCAGGACTTCGCTCTTCAGGCGCTGGGCCAGGGATTCGGCGGTGTCGCCGATGGCCGCGCGCAGGGTCGCGCTGGGCGTGCTCTGCAGCAGCGACAGCACCGAAAGCATCTCGCGCTGCGACAGCGGCCGGAAATCCCCCTGCGGAGCGGTCGGGGCCGGTTCGCGATGGCGGCGCGATTCCTGCAGCAGGTGGTGCAGAGCCTCGAGCAGCACGCCTTGGGCACCGAGCGCATAGTTGTCCGGTTCTTCGCCAAGCGGCGCATGCCCGGTCGAGGCCTGCGCGCGCTCCATTTCGGCGATTCGATGGGCAAAGCGCGCCGCCCAGGCGGGTACGCCGTCCCTCTCGCCGCTGGCCCTGGCCTCCTGCGCAATCGGGGACGGGCGCGCCGGCGGACGCGGCTGGGTACGGGGGGCCGGTATTTCCGGCATCACTCCGGCTTTCACCAGGCGCTGGTCCAGCGCTTCGTACAGGCGTGCGATGCCCGGGACCAGGTCGCGCTCGCACAGCTTGCTCACCACCAGCCGCACTTCCAGGGTCAGGTCGCAGGTGGCGAAAGCCACATGCACGGCCACACCGATGTGCTCGGAGCCGATCGGGTTATGGTCGTTGTCCAGCTCCAGCCTGCCGGCGATCCAGCCGAGCCGGCGCTCCAGGCGCAGCATGACCGGCTTGCAGTCGCGCAGGATCACGCTGGAGAGGTTGCGCGCGGCCAAGCGCGATTCCAGCTCTTGCTCCGATACCAGGCTCAATCCCTGGCTGGTGGTGGCCAGCGCCGACTCCACCGAAAGCGGCTGTCCCGCCTCGAGCGACTGCCAGGCCCTGGCCAGGTGGGCGCGGAAACGGACGACGATTTCGTCGCGCCGCCGGCGCAGTTCGCGCATCGCGTCCAGGAACGCCGTGGGCGAATGCGCGGCGCGCTCGGCGCGGTCGAACAGAGCGTCGTCGAAGCGCCCCAGCGTGACCGCGAACAAGTCCACCAACGGCGGCAGCATGCTCTCGCGCGCCTGCTCGAGCAGGCGGGAGTCCCGACCATGGTGTTCGCCGGTGGAATAGTTGCTAGACATGCACGCGCGGATCCCCTAGGCGGCGACAAGAAGGCCCCTTCCCTTGTGCCGCTCGACAGCTTAGGGAATCCGTCCCCCGTGCCACTGTGACTCACTATACAGTTTCATGCGTGCGACACGCGCGACATCTGCCCTTGGACCGAGCTGGAGCAATCGGGATTTCGGCCGGCCGGTACCTGCATGGCGCTGTAGAACGTGTCCTGGCGCGGCGTAGGCGCAGGCGGTCGGGCATCGTCGGCCAGCGCCTGCAGCGCCTTGCAGCATGTTTGGTACCGCGTTCGAGGGTTTCGGCAGAGCACCCGAGGCCGGCCCACATGCGGGAGCGACGCGATTGTGCGGAGCGGATAAACTGCGCTTATGCGTAGTTCCCCCTTGCTGCAGGCGCTGGACCAGCGGCGCTCGGTTCCCTCCAGGCAGCTGCAGGCGCCCGGGCCCGATCCCGAAACCCTGCTGCTCATCCTGCAGACCGCCGTCCGCGTGCCCGACCACGGCAAGTTGGTCCCTTTCAGGTTCATCCGCATCGCCGGCGACGCGCGCGGCGCGCTGGGCGACGTCCTGGCCGCACGCACGCTGGCGCGGGATCCGGGGGCGGCCCAGGCCGCGGTGGACAAGGACCGCGCCCGCTTCTCCCATGCCCCGGTGATCGTGGCGGTGGTCGCGCGGCTCGCGCGGGGTCACAAAGTGCCCGAACAGGAGCAGCTGATGACCGCGGGCAGCGTGTGCTTCGCCCTGCTGCAGGCGGCGCAGGCGCTGGGATTCGGCGCGCAGTGGCTGACCGGATGGGCGGCCTACGACCCAGTCGTCGCCGGCGTGCTGGGGCTGCAGGCGAACGAAACCGTCGCCGGCTTCATCCACATCGGCACCCCGCGCCTGCAGGTGCCGGAACGCGAGCGCCCCGATGCCGCGTCGCTGCTGGTCGACTGGCGGCCGCCGCAAGCAACGGCCCGGCCGTGAACGCCGCGTTCCCGCAGCCGGGCGCGCGTCCGGCGCTGTACCTGGTCGACGCCAGTCTTTACGTGTTCCGCGCCTGGCATTCGATGCCCGACCAGTTCCACGATGCCGACGGCTGGCCGACCAATGCGGTGCACGGTTTCGCGCGCTTCCTGCTGGAGCTGCTGGAACGCGAGCGTCCGCGGCACATTGTGGTGGCCTTCGACGAAGCGCTGGACAGCTGCTTCCGCAACCGCCTGTACCCGGCCTACAAGGGCAACCGCGAACCGGCGCCGGACGAGCTCAGGCGCCAGTTCGTGCACTGCAAGGCGCTGTGTTCGGCGCTCGGGCTCAGCGTGCTGGCCCACGGCGAATACGAGGCGGACGACCTGATCGGCAGCGCCCTGCACCACGCGCGGCCGCGCGGCTTCCGCGGAGTCATCGTCTCGGCCGACAAGGACATGTCCCAGCTGCTCGGGGAGCACGACGAGCAGTGGGATTTCGCCCGCGGCCTGCGCTGGGGCCTGCCGGGCGTGAAGGCGCGCCACGGGGTGGAGGCGCACCAGATCGCCGACTACCTCGCGCTGGCCGGCGACGCGGTGGACAACATTCCGGGCGTGTGCGGCATAGGGGCCAA
>DATHAV010000522.1:0-2884 GCA_035296505.1 Pseudoxanthomonas sp. | reverse complement strand
AAGACCCTCAATGAGATCCAGCGCATCCAGCTGGCGCACTCGGACGTGGTGTCGTTCCACAATTACGAGCAGCCCGAGGCGTTCGAGGCCCGCATTGCGCAGCTGCGCCCGTACGGCCGGCCGCTGCTGTGCACCGAATGGCTGGCGCGCGGCAACGGTTCCAATGTCGACACCATCCTCCCGATCGCCCGGCGCGAAAACGTGGCGATGTACAACTGGGGCTTCGTCGACGGCGCCATCCAGACGCGGCTTCCCTGGGACAGCTGGGAGCGGCCGTACACGCTGCAGGAACCCGCGCTCTGGTTCCACGACCTGCTCAAACGCGACGGCACTCCGTACCGCGAACGCGAGGTCCAGATCTTCCGCCAGCTCGCCGAGCGGTCGGCCACCGAACCGGCCGCCATGCGCGGTCGACCGGCCCCAGGCCAGGCGCGCGCGCCGGCGCGGGCCGAGCCGGCCGACGCGACGCTCTGACGCCTCTTCCATCCGACACCACCGCTGCGGCGACTCCGGCCGCACTCCTGGAGCAGCACCATGATTTCGAAGCCCCGCCTTGTCCTTTCCGTGTCCATCCTGGCTGCGCTGGCCGCATTGCCGGCGCAGGCACAGGCGCAAAACTCGCAGCCGGCTCAACAGCCCCGTCCTCAGACGGGTACGCCCGCGGTGCAGCCCGCCCAGAACGCCGCGCCGAACGCGGCGCCGGCGCCGCAGGGCGAACCCGCCGCCGGCGCCACCGAGCTCGATGCGGTGGTGGTGACCGGAGTGCGCGGCAGCCTGGCCTCGGCCCAGGCGATCAAGCAGGAGGCCGACCAGATCGTCGATTCGATCGTGGCCGAGGACATCGGCAAGCTGCCCGACGTGACTGCCTCCGATTCGCTGGCGCGCGTGCCCGGTGTGCAGGTGACGCGCGGCGGCGGCGAGGCCGGACAGGTCCTGGTGCGCGGCCTCCCCGACATCACTACCACCTACAACGGCCGCGACATCTTCACCGCCGAAGCGCGTTTCGTGGCGGTGCAGGATTTCCCGGCCGGCGGCGTATCCGCGCTGCAGGTGTACAAGTCCACCACCGCCGACCTGGTGGAAGGCGGCATTGCCGGCCTGATCAACGTGCAGTCGCGGCGGCCGTTCGACTTCGACGGCGCCGAGATCGCCGGCGGCCTGCGCTACACCTACACCAACCAGGCCCAGGAATACGACCCCAACTGGAACCTGCTGGCGAGCAATCGCTGGAAGTTCGGCGACGGCGAATTCGGTGCGTTGATCAACATCTCCGAAACCCAGCTCACTTATCTCGATTCGGTGCGCTTTAACGGCGGCTTCATCGACACCATCCGGGCGGGGCAGGTGGCCAATCCTTCGCTGGTGGGCGCGCGCCTGCCGGATGCGGTCGGTATCTTCCAGGGCAACGCCGAACGTTCGCGGCCTTCGATCAATGCGGCGCTGCAGTGGCGCCCGAACGACCGGCTGGAGCTGTACTCGGACTTCCTGTACCAGGGATACCGCGCGAAAGCGTCGGACCGCCAGCTGTTCGTACCTCTGTTTGGCGGGGGCAGGCAGTTCACGAACGTAGTGCTGCAGCCCGGCACCAATCAGGTGCAGAGCCTGACCTCCACCGGCCAAGTGCGTCCGGAGATGTTCCAGGGCGCGTCCGAAAACGACACCGATACCTATCAGCTGGCGATCGGCGGCATCTGGACCTCGGACGCATGGCGCATCTCGATGGACTTGGCGCGCACCAAATCCGAATACGATTCGTCCATCTACAGCTACGACACCGCGTTCAGGAGCTCGCCCAGGGTGAATGTCAACTTCGACGTGCCGCGCGAGGATGGCGGCGCGGAATTCAGTTTCGACAATTTCAATACCCTCAATCCCGCCAACTTCGTCTACCGCGGCTTCTTCGACCGCCACCTGTTGGCCAAGGGCGATGACGTGCAGTTCCGCACCGACTTCGAGTACAGCACGGTGCTGCCGGTGTTCACCAAGTTCCAGTTCGGCGTGCGCTACGTGGACCGCGACGGCTCGTTCGACAACGGCGAGCGCTACAACTTCCAGGAGCCGCTGGGCATCGCACTGACCGCCACGCCGCTGGAGCTTACGCTCAGCCCCGGCTTCAACGGCGGTAACGTACAGGCGACCCGGCGCTGGGTCACCCCTACCTGGGGCAGCATCCGCGACAACATCGCGGCGTTGCGCCAGACCGCTGGCTTCGCCGCCGGCACCCCGCCGTTCAACCCGGTTCAGTCGTTCCAGGCCAACGAGAGATCGCGCGCGGCCTATGGCCAGGTCCGCTACGACTTCGGCAGCGACCTGCCCATCGATGGCGTGGTCGGGCTCCGCGTGGTCAAGACGGAGCAGACGGTGACCGGCAGCAGGCGCGATATTGTGCCCGGAGGGGGAGTGAGCTTCACCCCAGTATCCGAGCAGAGCGAATACACCGACTATCTGCCGACGGCCTCGATGCGGGTGCGCTTCAACGACAGCCTGCAGCTGCGGCTGTCGGGCAACACGACCCGCACGCGGCCGAACTTCAGCCAGCTGCGGCCGGGTCTGATCGTCGATCCAGGTGCCCCGCCGCCCAATACTCCGCGCGCGGCCACCAGCGGAAACATCGACCTGCAGCCGATCGAATCCACCAACTACGACATCTCGCTGGAGAACTACTTTTCCCCGAGCAGCTTTGCCTCCATCGGCTTGTTCCGGCGCGAAATCCAGGGCTTCATCGCCGACCAGGCGACGGTCCTGGCGGACCCGGTGTACGGCCTGTTGAATGTGACCAGGCCGGTGAACCTCAAGGAATCCACTCTGCAGGGCATCGAGGCGCAGCTGACCACGTTCTTCGACTACGACTTCATGCCGCAGTGGGCGCACGGTTTCGGCCTCC
>DATHAV010000521.1:0-1547 GCA_035296505.1 Pseudoxanthomonas sp. | reverse complement strand
AAGCCGAACATCAGGGACATCACCTGCCCTGCCTGGGCCAGGGCGATGGCCAGCACCCGCGTGAGCAGGCCGAACCAGAGCCCCAGCACGACCTCCACCGCCACTAGCCGCGCCAACGGGCCCGGCTGGTCCGGCATGAGGGGCAGGCCGGGTGCCACGACCGGCAACAGTGCGAAGACGAGACCCAGGCCGAGCGCCAAGCGCAACATGGCGGGGATTTCCACCTCGCCGAGGCCCGGCAGCAACATCACCGCAGCGCCGAGCCGCGCGAAGACCAGCACCGCGTGGAAGGCCAGCAACGGCAGCGCGTTCAGCAGGGCGAGGTCGGCCGCGATCAGGGCAGACCGCCCACGGCCACCACCTGGTCGAACAACCGCCCGGCCCAGCCGCGCATCACCTCGCCCATCCAGGGACCGAGAAACAGGAGAAGCCCGCCGATCGCACCCACCTTGGGTAGAAAAGCCAGCGTCGCTTCCTGGATCTGCGTCAGCGCCTGCAGCAGCGATACGACAAGGCCGATCGCGAGCGCGGCCCCCAGGGGCGGCCCGGCAAGCTGCAGCGTCACCCAGAGCGCGTCGCGCATCGCCATCGCGGCGGGATACTCCATCATGTCGGTGCGCGGTTCAGATCGGCATGCGCATCACGTCCTGGTAGGCGCTCACCACGCGGTCCCGGACGGCGGTTGCGGTCTGCAAGGCGAGCTCGGCGCGCGAGATGGCGAGCACCATGTCGGTCACGCCGCCCTGACCAGTCAGCGCGGCGGTGGAGGCGGTGTCCGCGGCGCGCCCCTGGCCGATGGCGCCCTGGACGGCGCGGGTCAGCGCCTCTCCGAAGCCGGCGCCCTCCCTCGACGCTTCGCCGAGGCCCTGGACGGCGCGATAAGCGGCGGCCGCGCCCGCCGCGACCATCGGGATCGACATCAGCGCAGCGCCTCGATGGCGCGGGCCAGCATGCCGCGCGTGGTTTCCAGCACGGCCAGGTTGGCCGAGTAGGAGCGGTTGGCTTCGCGCATGTCCATGTTCTCCACGAGGCTGTCCACGTTGGGCGTGCGGACGTAGCCATTCGCGTCCGCCGCCGGATGATGGGGATCGAAGCGCTGCGGCAGCTCGCCCGGATCGCGACCGACGCGCGCCACGCGCACCGTCTCCGCCCCGAGCGCTCGGTCGAGCTGCGCGGCGAAGGTGACGGTCTTGCGCCGGTAGGGCTCGGCGCCCGGCGCCTGGCCCGTGCTGTCGCGGTTGGCGATGTTCTCGGCCACCACGCGCAGCCGGGCGGACTGCACCGCCATGCCGGAGGCCGAGATGGCGAGGGCGCGATCGAGGTCCATTCGGGGCTTCCTTCTCGAGACTCAGCTGCGGCCCAGCGCGGCGCGGAACAGTGCGAGGTATTTCCGGTGCAGCCCGACCGCGAGCGCGTGCGCCTGGTCCGTTTCCGCCACCTTCATGGCCTGCTGGTCCAGCGAGACGGCGTTGCCGTTCGGCGAACGCTCGTTGGGCAACCGGTCGACCCGCGGCCGCGCCTCGCCGCCGGCGGGAACGAGGTGCCGG
>DATHAV010000520.1:0-1806 GCA_035296505.1 Pseudoxanthomonas sp. | reverse complement strand
GTTCGGGCTGCATCGCCATCGCCATGGCGCACCACAATCCGGCGTGGCGGGTCGACGGCACCGACATCAGCGACGACGCCCTGTCGCTGGCCGAGGAAAACCGCATCCGGCTGGACGCGCACAACGTGCGCTTCGTCGGCTCCGACCTGTTCGCCGCGCTCGCCGGCGAGCGTTACCAGCTGATCGTCACCAATCCGCCCTACGTCACCGACGAGGAGGCCGACGCGCTGCCGCGCGAGTATTGGTACGAGCCGGCCCTGGGCTTGCGCGCCGGCGACGATGGCCTGGACCTGGTGCTGAAGATCCTGCGCGACGCGCCGCTGCACCTGAGCCAGGACGGACTGCTGATCTGCGAGGTCGGCGAATCGGAACGCGCGCTGGTGGCGCTGCTGCCCGATGTCCAGTTCGCCTGGATCGACTTCAAGGTCGGGCAGATGGGCATCTTCGCGATAGAGTGCTCCGAGCTGATCGCGCACCATTCGCGCATCGGCGAACTGGCGGACGCGCGCGGATGAATTCCTTCGGGCACTTGCTGCGTGTGACCACGTTCGGCGAGTCCCATGGCGTGGCCATCGGCTGCGTGATCGACGGCTGCCCGCCCGACCTGGAGATCGGCGCGGAGGAGTTCGACCACGACCTGCGGCGCCGCGCCACCGGCAGGTCCCGCCACACTTCGGCGCGGCACGAGGAAGACGCGGTCGAGATCCTCAGCGGCGTGTTCGAGGGCCGCACTACGGGCGCGCCGATCGCCCTGCTGATCCGCAACACCGACGCGCGCAGCAAGGACTACTCGAGGATCGCCGGGCAGTTCCGTCCCGGCCACGCCGACTACACCTACTGGCACAAATACGGCATCCGCGATCCGCGCGGGGGCGGCCGCTCCTCGGCCCGCGAGACCACGATGCGCGTGGCCGCGGCGGTCATCGCCAAGAAGTGGCTGGCGCTGCGCTTCGGCGTGACCGTGCGCGGCTACCTGGCGCAGCTCGGGGAAGTCACGCCGCAGTCCTTCGACTGGGCTGCGGTCGAAGCCAATCCGTTCTTCTGGCCGGCGGCCGAACAGGTGCCGGTGCTGGAGGATTACATGGACGCGCTGCGCAAGTCGGGCGATTCGATCGGCGCGCGGGTCAACGTGGTGGCCGACGGCGTCCCGCCGGGCTGGGGCGAGCCGCTGTACGGCAAGCTCGACGGCGACTTGGCGGCCGCATTGATGAGCATCAACGCGGTAAAGGGCGTGGAGATCGGCGACGGCTTTGCCGCCGTCGTTCAGAAGGGCACCGAGCACCGCGACCTGATGGCGCCGGACGGGTTCCTGTCCAACCATGCCGGCGGCATCCTCGGCGGCATCTCCACCGGCCAGCAGGTCAGTGCCTCCATCGTGCTCAAGCCCACTTCCAGCCTGCGCCTGCCCGGGCAGACCGTCGACCTCCGAGGCGAGGCGGTCGAGATCGTCACCACCGGCCGCCACGATCCCTGCGTAGGCATCCGCGCCACGCCGATCGCCGAGGCGATGATGGCGCTGGTGCTGATGGACCACGCCCTGCGCCATCGCGCGCAGTGCGGCGACGTCGGCCCGGTGTCGCCGCGGATGCCTGGGGTGGCGTGAGCGCCGCGTCGCCCGACCGCATCTGCGCCCAGGCGCACCGTTCGGATATTCTTTGCAGCCGCGCGACCCGTCGGCGCGTCTCCCTACCGCAGCAAGAATCATGAGCAACCAAGCACGTCGCTACAGAGTCGCGGTCGTCGGCGCCACCGGCGCGGTCGGCGAAGTCATGCTGTCGACGCTGGCCGAGCGCAATTTCCCGGTCG
>DATHAV010000519.1:0-5441 GCA_035296505.1 Pseudoxanthomonas sp. | reverse complement strand
ACTCCCCTTCCGATGATCCCGCGCGGGTCTGGCGCGGGCGCCTGATCCTGATCGGCCTCTTCGCGCTGTTCTTCGGCACCGTCGGCGCCGCCGGGATGCTGCGCTTCAGCGGCTGGCAGCCGCAGGGCAGCAAGGTGCACGGGCGGATGTTCGAACCGGCCCTGGACGCGCGCCGGATCGTGCCGCGGCTGGCCAACGGCGGCGACTACGCGTGGAATCCCGACGCCCGCACCTGGCGTATCGTGGTGGCGCCGCGGCCCGGCTGCGGCGCGGAGTGCGTGGCGATGGCGCGGGAGCTGGACAAGGTGTGGCGGCTTTTCAGCCACAACGCCGACCGGGTCCACATCCTGTGGATCGGCACCCCGCCGGCCGGCGCCGAAGCCATGTCCGCCCTGCGGGCCGTGGCCGACGATGCCGGGCTGCGCGCACTGCTGCCGGGCGTGGACGATCTGACCGGCGTGCCGGTGTACGTGATCGATCCCAACGGCTTCGTGATCCTGCGCTACGCGCCCGGCGCCGACCCGGGCTGGATCCGCGCCGACGTGGCCAAACTGCTGAAGCTGATGTGATGACCACCGCCACCCGTCCGGGCGTCTATCGCCACTTCCACCGATTCGCCTGGCTCGCGGTCGCGCTGACCCTGTGCGTGGTGGTGTTCGGCGCCTACGTGCGCCTGTCCGACGCCGGCATGGGCTGCCCCGACTGGCCGACCTGCTACGGCCGCGCCACCTGGCCCAAGGCGGCCGAGGACGCGGCCCGGCACGCGGCCATCGACGTGCGCCCGTACGAGATCGGCAAGGCGTGGCGCGAGCAGGTCCACCGCCACCTCGCCGCGATCCTGGGCGTGCTGGTGCTGGGGCTGGCGCTGCTGGCCGCGCGCAGGCGGCGCTTGGGCATCGCGCGCATCCTGGCGGCGGCGGCGCTGGTGGCGGCGGCGATTCCGCTGTACATGCACGGCCAGCACGCGCTGGCCTCGGTTCTGGCGATCCTGGGCGAAGCGATCCTGCTGTACTCGGCCCTGCGCTGGTCCAACCTGGATCTGGCCCGTACCGCCACGCTGACGCTGGCCGTGATCATCTTCCAGGCCCTGCTGGGCATGTGGACCGTGACCCTGCTGCTCAAGCCGATCGTGGTCATGGGCCACCTGCTGGGCGGCCTGACCACGCTGTCGCTGCTGGTGTGGATGGCGTGGCGTTCGACCCATATGCCGATCACCCTGGTCGATGCCGACCGCCTGCGCCGCTGGCTGATCGGCGGCCTGGCGCTGCTCGGGCTGCAGATCGCGCTGGGCGGCTGGGTCAGCGCCAACTACGCGGCGCTGTCGTGCGGCGCCGGCAGCTGGTCGATGTCCAATTTTCCGCAGTGCGTGGGCCGGTGGTGGCCGCCGGCCGATTTCCGCGAAGGCTTCGTGCTATGGCGCGGGATCGGCGTCGATTACGAGGGCGGCGTGCTGGACGGCGCCTCGCGCATCGCCATCCAGATGGCGCACCGGATCATGGCCGGCGTATTGGCGCTGTACCTGCTGGCGCTGGGCTGGCGGCTGCTGCGCACCCCCGGCCTGCGCGGCTGGGCCGCCACGCTGGTCGCCGCGCTGGCCCTGCAGATCGGCTTAGGGATTCTCAACGTCAAGCTGAGCCTGCCGCTGCACGTGGCCGTGGCCCACAACGCCGGCGCGGTGCTGCTGCTGCTGGTCCTGGTCACGCTGCTCGCGCGCCTGCGCCGACCGGTCTGAGGCCAGGCAGTGCCGTTCGCCCAGTACTGGGAGCTGACCAAGCCGCGCGTGGTGGCGCTGATCGTGTTCACCGCGCTGGTCGGCATGTTCCTGGCCGTGCCGGGACTGCCGCCGTGGCGCGAAGCGGTATTCGGCCTGCTCGGCATCTGGCTGGCCGCGGCCTCGGCGGCGGCGCTCAATCACCTCATCGACCAGCGCATCGACAGGCTCATGGCCCGCACCGCCAACCGGCCGCTGGCCACCGGCGCGCTCGAGCCCGTCCAGGTGCTGGTGTTCGCGCTCCTCCTGGGCGCGGCGTCGATGCTGATCCTGGTCACGCAGGTCAACATGCTGACCGCGCTGCTGACCTTCGCCTCGCTGATCGGCTACGCGGTGGTCTACACCGGCTACCTGAAGCGGGCCACGCCGCAGAACATTGTCATCGGCGGCATCGCCGGCGCCGCGCCGCCGCTGCTGGGCTGGGCCGCGGTCACCGGCATGACCGGCGAATGGGACTGGGCGCATGCGCTGCTGCTGGTGCTGATCATCTTCGTGTGGACGCCGCCGCACTTCTGGGCGCTGGCGATCTTCCGTCGCGAGGACTACGCCCGCGCGCTGATCCCGATGCTGCCGGTCACCCACGGGGTGACCTACACCCGCTGGCAGATCCTGTTCTACACCGTGCTGCTGGTCGAAGTGACGGTGATGCCGGTGCTGTTCGGCATGAGCGGCTGGTTCTACCTGGGCGGCGCGCTGGTGCTGGGCTCGGTGTTCCTGTGGTACGCGTGGCGCCTGCTGGACCCGCCCGACGAATTCTTCGCCATGCGCGTGTTCAATTACTCCGTCGTCTACCTGATGGCGCTGTTCGCGTTCCTGCTGGTGGACCACTGGCTGATGCCGCTGCTGCAGCCGGCGCCGTTGCTGGAGTTCGTGCCGCAGCGCTGAGCCCGGTTGATCCGGAGCGTGCTGTCGAAGTGCAGCTGGATTCTTGCGCCCGGGTACGGCTGATCACCGCGCTAGGGCGAGGCGGTGCCTGGCTCACAGGCGGATGCACTTCGCGCTTGCGGCATGCGCGGTGGCGCGCGAGGGTCTACTGTTGAATGCACCTTTGCAAGGAGTAACCGATGGCGCGCGAACTGATCCTGTACTGCGACGAATCGGACATATCCGGCAAGCACTACGGAAACTTCTACGGTGGAGCATTGGTTGAGTCACGGCACCTTGCCGAAGTGGAGAGGCGCATCGACGCGCGTTTCGCGCACTTGAACCTGCACGATGAGGTGAAGTGGCAAAAGATCTCCGCGGCCTACGCCGACAAATACATTGCGGTTCTGGACGAGGCATTCGATCTGGCTGCTGAAGGCAAGATCAAACTGCGGATCATGTTCACCCAGAACTATTGGGGCGCAGGTCATCTGACCGCGGAGCAGAGAGAAACGAGCTTCTTCCGTCTCTACTACCAGTTCATCAAGCACGCGTTTGGGCTGGCGTATGCCGGTTCGACCGGGCACACGCGCCTGCGCATACTGTTCGACAAGCTCCCGGACACGGACGAGAAATGCGCGCAGTTCAAGGGCTATCTGACCGGGCTTACGCATTACCCGCTTTTCCGCGACGCTCGACTGAGCCTTTCCGCAGACGCCATCGCCGAAGTCGATTCAAAACACCACCGGTTGATGCAATGCGTCGACGTGGTACTGGGGGCTATGCAGTTTCGCCTCAACGACAAGCACCTGGAGAAGCCCGCAGGCTCGCGCACGCGGGGCAAGCGAACCATCGCCAAGGAGCGTGTGTACAGGCACGCGCTCAAGCGCATCCGTCAGTTGCATGCCAATTTCAACATCGGGATCAGCACCGGGACCCGGGGCGACATCGCAAACCGTTGGCATGATCCTTATAGGCACTGGCAGTTCGTGCCGGACAATGCGGTGATCAGGCCGGAGTTCGCCAAGCGCAAAAAATAAATGACCCCGTGTGCGCTAGCCGGTTTCCCGGACCGTCCCAAGTGGAACTTGGGCGTTTGCGCAACACAGGGTCGAGGTGGACTTTACCCCAACCGTCCACGGTTCGCACTCATGGACAGACTGCCGTTCAGCAAAATCGACCCGCCGTGCTGACAGGCGGCCACCTGTCCGGCGCCCCCGGAATCTCATCTTGGTCGGGTGCAAGGGTGACGCCGCCGCCGACCGCCTTGCCATGCCCGGGGACCGGGAGTCCATGGCGCGCCCACCGCAGCCCGCTACGCAATAGCCGGAATCGGCGCGCTCCGCTGCGCCTACAATTCCACCGATCACCTCTGGCGGAGCAGGCAATGGTCAAGCATGGAGTTCGGATGGCGGCAGGGGTGCTTGCGATATGTGCGAGCTCGTTCGCCGCCCTGGCGCAGGCGCAGGCCGCCGCGGACAGCGTGTGGATCACCGCCGCGCGCATGCTCGACGTGCGCAGCGGGCGCATGGTCGAGCGGCCCGGGGTGCTGGTGCGCGGCGGGCGCATCGTCCAAGTGGGCAGCGCCGACGCCGCGGCGCCGGCCGGCGCCCAGCGCGTGGACCTGCCGGGCATGACCCTGCTGCCCGGGCTGATCGACATGCACGTGCACCTGGACAGCGATCCGTCCTACGGCGGCTACACCGGCCTGCAGTTCAACGACCGCTTCTGGTCGATGCTGGCGGTGGGCCACGCGCGGCGGACGCTGGAGGCCGGCTTCACCACGGTGCGCAACGTCGGCTCCGACGCCTGGAACGACGTCGGCCTGCGCCAGGCCATCGACGCCGGCAAGGTCGCCGGCCCGCGCATCGTCAGCGCCGCGTATTCGTTCGGCGCCACCGGCGGACACTGCGATTCGACCTACTTCCCGCCGTCGATGGAGCAGAAGAGCCCGTTCAACGCCGATAGTCCCGACGAAGGCCGCAAGCGCGTGCGCGAGCTGCGCAAGCACGGCGCGCAGGTGATCAAGATCTGCGCCACCGGCGGCGTGTTCTCGCGCAACACCGAACCGGGCCAGCAGCAGCTGAGCCTGGAGGAGATGAAGGCGATCGCCGGCGAGGCCCACCTGCAGGGCCTCAAAGTGGCCGCGCACGCGCACGGCGCCTCCGGCATCAAGGACGCCATCCGCGCCGGCGTCGACACCATCGAGCACGCCAGCCTGATCGACGACGAAGGCATCGCCTTGGCGAAGAAGCACGGCGCCTGGCTGTCGATGGACATCTACAACACCGACTACACCCAGGCCGAGGGCGCGAAGAACGGCGTGCTGGAGGACAACCTGCGCAAGGACCGCGAGATCGCCGAGATCCAGCGCCAGGGCTTCCGCCGCGCGCATGCCGCGGGGGTGAAGATGGTCTACGGCACCGACGCCGGCGTGTACCCGCACGGACTCAACGGCCACCAGTTCGAGGTCATGGTCCGCTACGGCATGAGCCCGCTGGAGGCGATCCGCAGCGCCACCCTCAACGCCGCCGAAGCACTGGGGCGCAACGACGTCGGCATCATCGAAGCCGGCCGCTTCGCCGATTTCGTCGCCGTGCCCGGCGATCCCACCCAGCAGGTGGACCTGCTGGAGAATATTCCGGTGGTGATCAAGGGCGGGGCGGTGGTGAAAGATGGACGTTGACTGCCGATGATTCGGCCCGCATGGTCTGCGTGCGGAATTTGCACCGCACGCAGCGGCGGCATGCTTGTATCGGAACGCGCGATTCTCATGAAAATCGCGGAAAGACGAGCCTCCCGTCCA
>DATHAV010000518.1:0-13323 GCA_035296505.1 Pseudoxanthomonas sp. | reverse complement strand
GGAGGCGAGCTTCCGCGCGACTTCGACGCATTGGTAGCTTTGCCCGGCATCGGCTGCAGCACGGCCGCCGCGATCCTGGCGCAGGCCTGGGGCGACCGCTTCGCGATTCTTGACGGCAACGTCAAGCGCGTGCTCGCGCGCTACCACGGCGTGGCCGGCTGGCCCGACGCGCCGGCGGTGGAGAAACAGCTGTGGCGACTGGCCGAACGGCACCTGCCCGACGCGCGCATGGCCGACTACACGCAGGCGCAGATGGATTTCGGCGCCACCCTGTGCACCCGCGCCAACCCGGCGTGCGTCGTATGCCCGCTGCAGGCCGACTGCGTGGCGCTGCGCGAGGGCCGCGTGCAGGAGCTGCCGACGCCGCGTCCAGGCAAGGCACTGCCCGAACGCAGCGCGATCGTGCTGCTGGCCGAGAACGCCGAGGGCCGCGTGCTGCTGCGCCGCCGTCCGCCCGCAGGCGTCTGGGCCTCGCTGTGGTCGCTGCCGGAAGCCGCCGATAGCGCGGAGGCGCGGGACTGGTTCGACCTTCACCTGGACGGCGACTACGCGCAGGCCGAGTCCCTGGGGCCGATCGCGCATGCGTTTTCCCACTACCGCCTGGAGCTTCGGCCGCTGCGCTGGCGCGCGGTCGCGATGCGCAACGCGGTGCGCGACAATGACGACCTGCGCTGGGTGTCGCGCCCCGAGCTGGCGACCCTGGGCATTCCCGCCCCCATCCGCAGGCTCCTGGAACAGTAGAAGGCCCATGCCAAGAACCGTGTTCTGCCAGTACAGCCAGGCCGAGGCCGAGGGCCTGGATTTCGTGCCCTATCCCGGCGAACTCGGCCAGCGCCTCTATGCCGGCATCGGCAAGCGCGCCTGGAGCGCGTGGCTGGCGCACCAGACCATGCTGATCAACGAGAACCGGCTGTCGCCGCGCGATCCTAAGCACCGCGCCTTTCTCGAGCAGGAGCTGCGGAAGTTCCTGTTCGAAGGCGGCGCCCAGCGCCCGGTGGGCTACGTGCCGGAAGCCTAGTCGCCCGGTCGCCGACCGCGGCTCACTGCGGGGGCTGGGCCGGGCGCTCCACCACGCGGGCTTCGCGCAGCTCGCTCTGGGCCTGCCTCAGCGCCTTGACGTCCAGCCGGCGGATGGTCTCGATCCGGCACGGGATGCGCATCGAGCCGGTGCCGCCACCCAGCGGCGTCACCGTATCGAACCGCGCCGACACCCGGCTCATGAAGTTGCTCAGGGTGATGGCGGGGGCGAAATCCAGGTCCGGGCACGGGCCGTGGACCTGGAGCAGGTAGGCTTCGTTGGGCCTGGTCCACACCGCCAGGGCGGTGTCGCCTAAGGGCGTCCAGCCGTTGAGCCGGCCGAAGTACTGGAAGTCCTTGACCGGCTCGCCCGCATGGCCGCGGTACAGCGCCAGCTTTTCGGCGTCGGACTGCCTGGGACTGCTGGCGCAGGCGGCCAGGGACGCGGCCAGCGCCAGCGGCAGGATGCGCTTCATGACGATCTCCAAATCGAGGAACTGCGGACATGATGCCGCGCACCCCAATCCCCGCCACCCCCGCCCCGCGCCACGTTAAGCGCCCAGGCAGCTTGCCCACGGCCGTCCGCGCCCGTATCATGCCGCCCCTCACTTCGGCTCGGCCGCAAGTGCCGTGGCCGGGTAGCTCAGTCGGTAGAGCAAGGGATTGAAAATCCCTGTGTCGGGGGTTCGATTCCCTCCCCGGCCACCATTTTTGGTTCAAGTCAAAGTTATATACATCTAAGGAATTGCAGAGGTTCAGCTGTTCCTTTTGTCGCAAGATATTTAGCATAGCTTTTAGGCTGTCGACGGACTTGCTGACCCTCGTGCCTTTATCAAACGCAGCCGGAAGTCATGGAAATTGAAATTGCACTTGACGAATTTATTGCCGATGAGGCCGCTCGGACATTAATTCTTCAAGGCACTTGGGGACGGGGTAAGACTCACCTCTGGAAGAAGCGTTGGCGAACTTATTGCGAGAAACAGGTAAAGAATAGATTGAAGCCACGCCGTTATGCATATGTTTCGCTCTTCGGCTTGAACAGCATCAGCGAAGTTAGAGTGGCGATTTGGCTAGCCTCACTAGAAAGTAACCCTGAACTTGGAGAAGGAAAACTCTGGCGTAGTCTGCGCGAAATAGGAGCAGGTACCACACGGCTTTCAACTCAGGTTTCTATGGAAATTCCCAACTTAGGATTTGGGACCCAGCAGCTAGCCCAGATCTTCGCGCACAGCAGGGCAAAAAAGATGCTGATCTGCCTCGATGATATTGAGCGCAGAGGCAAGGACTTGTCGATTCGGGACGTGCTTGGCTTGGTCTCTGATCTCAATGTTCAGCGCGAGTGTTCCGTGGTCGTGATCCTGAATGACGCTTCCCTCGGAGGCGATCAACTAGAGTGGGATGCAAATCGAGAGAAAGTTTTCACCCGCCACCTCACTTTCGCCCCAACTTCCAACCAATGCGTATCACTGATCCTGCCAGAGGGGCAGAATATTGCTCTGCTGGCGTACCTTCGAGAAGCTTTGATAGAGCTTGATCTCACCAATATTCGTATCGCAGAGCGTATTTATGGTTTGTCTCAAGACATTCTTGATCGACTCGAAGGACGCCAACTCCACGAGGCCACGCATCGTAAGATTGCCCGATCTTTGTCAATTCTCATCTACTGCCATATGGCACAAGGTGAAGGCGCACCCCCGATCAAGTTCGCCTTCTCCCATGGCGAGTTCTCCTCCCACTTTCGTAATCAGAAGGCGGAGATTTCAGAGCAAGAGAAATCTTGGGGGCAGCTGCTGGACAATTTTCGGGCCTTCCTCGACCACCCACTGGACAGGGTGCTTGGCGAACTTGTTCTCCAGGGCTATGTCGAAGGCGCTCGTCTCTTGGCTGCCATAGAAGAGTTTGAACATGGAGCGGTTGCCGAGGAGGTCAAAGAAGCTTTTCATGGCGTCTGGGACCTATGGAGACTAACTTTCCAGAACAACCGCGAAGAGGTCATCCAAGAATTCCTCGCTCGTTTCCCTCCAGCATCCTCGTCTATGAGTCCAAGCAATGCTGATGCCACCTTTCAACTTCTACGTTCTTTTGGAGAGGACGCGCACGCAAACCACCTGATTGAAGAATGGATACGGCACCGCGTCGGAAATCGATCAAAGGAGCTCAACCAGGAGTGTCTAAACGAGTTTGAACCGTTGAAAGATCTAGTCTTTATCGCCCGAACCTCAGAGGTGTTTGCTCAGGCAGGCGACCATCTTCCAGCCTTCGGCGACGTCATCTTAAAACTGGGACTGAGGCAAGGCCACAACCAGGAAGACATCGAAGCGATCGTGGCCGCGACCGCCGAAGATATAAAGCAGTTTCTACTCACCAACACGGGGCGACAGCTTGTCATGGGCGTCAAGGCAACATTAGAAATAGGTGGAAATCAGCTCTATGACCAAGCTGCCGAACGCATGAGGCAAGCGCTACTCGCTTTGGCTGCGCGCTCACCCTACGAGGCTGATCGAATTAAGCGGTTCTACAATGTTGGCGCAGTTGGCTCTCAGAACGACAAACTAGCGTAGAGGCGCTAGGGATACGAGCTGACTATGGGCTACTCCTCTAGCTTCGGCAAAACCCGTCTGCTGGAGCACTGAAGAGTGGGTGACCGAAGCAGTTATGGAATAGAAGTCAATGCGCGTTCTGCCTGCGATAGCGGGATGCCGAGGCCATATGCCCGCCGCTGCGGCCGACGGATGCCTGATACGCCTCTGGCATCGGCTCAGGCATCGACGGTAAATCGGCCGCCACTTCCGCCGGCCGGCCGTCGTCCCACGCACGTCACCGGCGGCCCAACCTACTACAATAACTTTCCGATACGACTCAGGAACGCCATGTCCGACACCCTGACTTCTGCCGGCCGGCCTTCCAGCCTGCGTCAGCGCCTGGATGTTTTCATCAGACAGCCGCGGTTCCAGCAGCTGGTGCTTCTCCTGATCGTCATCAACGCCATTACGCTGGGCATGGAAACCTCCGAAGGCATCATGCGCTCCTTCGGCGGGCTGATTCATTTCGTCGACAAAGTCATCCTCAGCGTGTTCGTGGCTGAGGTGCTGGTGCGGCTGTATGTACACCGAGGGAGTTTCTTTCGCGATCCCTGGAGCATTTTCGACTTCGTGGTGGTGGGCATCGCACTGGTGCCTGCGGCTGGACAGTTCAGCGTGCTTCGGGCCTTGCGGGTGCTCAGGGTTCTACGGGTGCTGACGATCGTGCCGTCGATGCGGCAGGTCGTCGGGGCTTTGTTGGGCGCGGTGCCGGGGCTGCTGTCGATCGCGGCCGTGCTGTTCCTCATCTATTACGTCGCCGCCGTGATCGGCACCAACCTTTTCGGCGCGGAATTCCCCGATTGGTTTGGCGACATCGGGCGCTCGCTCTACACTTTGTTCCAGGTCATGACGCTGGAAAGCTGGTCGATGGGCATCTCCCGGCCGGTGATGGAGAGGTTTCCGTACGCGTGGCTGTTCTTCGTGCCGTTCATTCTGATCGCCACCTTCACCATGCTCAATCTGTTCATTGCAGTCATCGTCGGCGCCATGCAGACGGTGGCCGACGAGGAGCAGAAGGAAACCACCCTGGTGGTGCAACAGGCCGCGGTCCATATCGAGGCCGACATGCAGGCCGAGATACGTTCGCTGCGCAGCGACATCCAATCGCTGCGCGAGCTGATCGAGGCCCGGGCCAAGCTAGCCCCGGACAAGCCCGTCGATTGAAACCTGCCGCCCGGTGCGATAGTGCCGCGTTACGACTCCCTCGGAACGGATGCCGGAAGAGTGGACTCACGCCGGCTAGGCCTGACTCAAGCAGGTGCGAATATCGCCTTTCGTAGGTCGATTGAGGCGACCAGGCTAACGCGAAGCGACAATTCGCTTTGATGCCGGCGATACTTCACGCATCCGTCCGCGGCGGCTCATAAGCTGCGCTGCCCCGACCCAAGGCTTTCGCCATGCGCCTGATCGTCCTGCTGTTGCTGATGTGGTGCGCGCCGGTGGCGTGGGCGGAAGGTCGGGTGACTTCGGTGCCCGAGCTGGATATCTCGCGGTACGCTGGAGAGTGGTATGAAATCGCGCGGCTGCCCATGCCGTTCCAGGACCAATGCGCGAGCGATGTCACCGCCTCCTACACCCTGGACGAAGAGAACCTCATCAGCGTGCGCAACCGCTGCCGGACCGCCAAGGGCAAGAACGCGGTCGCCGAGGGCGTGGCACGGCCCGTGGAAGGCCACCCTGGCCGGCTTAAGGTGCGGTTCGCGCCGGGCTGGCTGTCGTGGCTGCCGCTGGTGTGGGCCGACTACTGGGTGATCGACCTGGACCCCGGCTATACCTGGGCGGTGATCGGCGAGCCGGACCGGGACTACCTGTGGATCCTGTCCCGGGAGCCGACCATGGAGCGCGCGCTGTTCGACCGGATCAGAGCGCGGGCGCAGGCCATGGGCTATGACCTGGCTCCGTTGATCGTATCGGCGCCGCTGCGGTAACGATCGCTCCATACGCGGTAGTATCCTAGCCCTTCGCATCCGGAAGGGCGGGACATGAATAAGCGCATCGTATCGATCTTGGTGGTGGTTCTGGTCAGCCTGCTGGCTGGCTGTAGCAGCGGCCCGCCGCGCCGGGTGTCGCCGCCCGCCGCCAGCATCCAGCAGCTGACGGTCAACGCCGATGGCAGCTGGTCGGTCGAGCTGCGCCTGCAGAACTACAGCAGCATCCCGATGCGCTTCGACAGCCTGCGCGTGGAGATGAAGGTCGGCGACCAAGCCGCCGGCACGCTGCAGGCCTCGCCGGCGATGTCGGTCGGTCCCGAATCGGCCGACGTGGTCCGCGTTGCGGTGGCCCCCGCCTCGCTGGCGCGCATCGCCATCGCCGATGCGCTGGCCGCACGGCGGCCGCTGGACTACGCCCTGGATGGTTGGGTGCAGGCAGGGGTGGAAGACCGGAAGGCACGCGATTACGACATCGACACCCGCAGCCGGCTGAACCCGGTGCCCGGGCTGGACGGCGTGCTGCGGTGACGTTCCGCTCGACGCGGCGGCACCCCAGGACAGTGCATAGGCCTGTGCGGCGCCCGGTGCTGAACCGCGCTGCGAACGCCTGTTCACCCTGCCCGGCCGAGCGCCGTCTGATTGTTTCGCTATTCAATTCCGCCCGTCTTCCACCCACTCCGGACCTCGCATGAGCACCTACAAAGCCCCGCTTGTCGATATTCGCTTCGCCCTCTACGAGGTGCTGGGCGCCGAAAAACTGTTCACCGAACTGGGCTACGCGGACGCCACGCGCGACGTGATCGACGCGGTCCTGGACGAGGCGGGCCGATTCACCGAAACGGTGCTGGCGCCGCTCAACGGCGTGGGCGACGAGATCGGCTGCAGCTTCGACAAGGCCAGCGGCGAGGTCACCACGCCGCCCGGCTTCCTGCAGGCCTACCGGCAGTTCGTCGAAGGCGGCTGGACCGGCCTCACGGCCGCGCCCGAGCACGGCGGGCAGGGCCTGCCGCACACGCTCGGCGTGCCGCTCAACGAGATGATCAACTCCGCCAACCTCGCCTGGGGCAACTTCCCGCTGCTTTCGCACGGTGCGGTCGAGGCGCTCAAGCACCACGGCGAGGACTGGCAGCGCGAGGCCTTCCTCAAGCCCATCGTGGAGGGCCGCTGGACCGGCACCATGTGCCTGACCGAGCCGCATTGCGGGACCGACCTGGGCCTGATGAAGACCCGCGCCGAGCCCAACGCCGACGGCAGCTATTCGATCACCGGCACCAAGATCTTCATCACCGCGGGCGAGCACGACCTGACCGAGAACATCGTGCACCTGGTGCTGGCCAAGCTGCCCGGCGCGCCGGCCGGGGCCAAGGGCATCTCGCTGTTCGTGACGCCCAAGTTCAAGGTTTCCCGCGACGGTGCGATGGGCGAGCGCAACGGGCTGCGCTGCGGGTCGATCGAACACAAGATGGGCATCAAGGGCTCGGTGACCTGCGTGATGAACTTCGAGGGCGCCCAGGGCTACCTGGTGGGCGAGGCGCACAAGGGCCTGCATGCGATGTTTACCATGATGAACACCGCGCGCTTGGGCGTGGGGCTGCAGGGGGTCGGGCTCTCGGAGCGCGCGTACCAGAACGCGCTGGCGTATTCGCTGGACCGCCTGCAGACGCGCGCGCTCAGCGGCCCCAAGTTTCCCGACAAGCCCGCCGACCCGATCATCGTCCACCCCGACGTGCGCCGCATGCTGCTGACGGTGAAGTCGCTGGTCGAAGGCAGCCGTCTGCTGGCGCTGCACGCGGGCACCCTGATCGACGTCGCCACCCACGCCGAAGACCCGGCCGAACGCGAACGCGCCGACACGCTGGTCAGCTTCCTCACGCCGATTTCCAAAGCCTGCCAGACCGAATGGGGCATCGAGAACACCTACCACGCGCTGCAGTGTTTCGGCGGCCATGGCTACATCCGCGAGTACGGCATGGAGCAGCTGGCGCGCGACGCGCGCATCACCACCATCTACGAAGGCACCACCGGCATCCAGGCGCTGGACCTGATGGGCCGCAAGACCGCGGCCACCCGCGCCGCCGGGCTGAAGCTGTTCCTGGCCGAGATCGAAGCCTTCGCCGCGCGGCATGCGCACGATCCCGCGCTGGCCGAATTCATTGCGCCGCTGCGGCAGAAAGCCGCCGAGTGGGCCACGCTCACCCAGGGCATCCTGCAGCGCGCCGCCGGCGATGCCGAGGAAATCGGCGCGGCCAGCACCGACTACACGTTCTATTCCGGCTACGTGGCGCTGGCCTACTGGTGGGCGCGCAGCGTGGCCGCCGCCAACGCCTCGGCCCGCGACGATGCCTTCAGGCAGGCCAAGCTGGAAACCGCGCGCTTCTACTTCGCCCGCATTCTGCCGCGCACGCTGGCGCATGCCGCCGCGATCGAGTCAGGCGCCGCTTCGCTGATGGCCATGCCGGCCGAGCATTTCGCCGCGTAGCGCCGCATAGAAGGGTTCGGGCGCAGCACTTTCCGGTCATACCGGAAAGTGCTGCGGGTCGGCCCGCTTCAGCGCTTGGGCCGTACCCAAATCTTCATCAATTGGGTATAACCTCTTCCTCCGATGGAAGCAGACGCCGCTCAGCTTCAAACGATAATTGCCGGGGACGCTACGCAGTCCGCGGTCGGTCCGCTGCGCCCCTCCACCCGTTCCTCCAGCGTGCGCCTGCTGTCGCTCGATGCGCACGGCCGCGTGCTGGACTGGATCAACTGGCAGGACGCCACCTGCCTCTACGCGCGCGACGCGGTGGCCTGGACGCTGGGCGACCCCTGCCTGCGCGTGCATGGCGGCACCCGCCGCACGACCGGCGAACGGAGCGTGATCGATCTGCACCCGATCGTGGCCTCGCGCGGCCATGCGCGCTCGCATTCGCTGTCGCCCACGCCGACCCTGACCAACACCGCGCTGTTCGCGCGCGACGCGCAGCTGTGCCTGTACTGCGGGCGCGAGTTCCCGCGTCCGTCGCTGACCCGCGACCACGTGCTGCCGCTGAGCAAGGGCGGGCGCGACACCTGGGAAAACGTGGTCACCGCGTGCTTCGGCTGCAACTCGCGCAAGAGCAACCGCACCCCGCAGCAGGCCAACATGCCGCTGCTGGCCGTGCCCTACCGGCCGAGCTGGATCGAGCACCTGATCCTGTCCAACCGCAACATCCTGGCCGACCAAACGGCGTTCCTCACCGCGCACCTGCCCAAGCGGTCGCGGCGCTTCGGCCAAGCCTGAACGACCTTGCTTGCCGGCCCCCGCGATGGGGAGGAAAATGCGGCGGATGATCGATTCCGCTCGCTATCCGCGCCTGTCCCGCATCGAGGTTCCCGCCGATCTCCGCCGGTTCGAAGAATCCGAGCTGACCGCCATCGCCGACGAGCTGCGCGCCTACCTGATCGAGTCGGTCGGCCGCAGCGGCGGGCACTTCGGGGCCGGGCTCGGAGTGATCGAACTCACCGTCGCCCTGCACTACCTCTACAACACGCCCGACGACCGGCTGGTGTGGGACGTCGGCCACCAGACCTATCCGCACAAGATCCTGACCGGGCGCCGCGACCGGATCCACACCGTCAAACAGGCCGGCGGCGTGGCGCCGTTCCCCAAGCGCGAGGAAAGCGAGTACGACACCTTCGGCGTGGGCCACTCGTCCACTTCGATCTCGGCCGCACTGGGCATGGCCATCGCCAACGCGCAGGCGGGCAATAATCGTCGCGTGGTGGCGGTGATCGGCGACGGCGCGATGACCGCCGGCATGGCGTTCGAGGCGCTCAACCACGCCGGCGGCATGGAGGATCCCGAACCCAACCTGCTGGTGATCCTCAACGACAACCAGATGTCGATCTCCGAGAACGTCGGCGGGCTGACCAAGATGCTCGGCCGCATCAGCAGCAGCGGCACGCTCAACGCATTGCGAGAAGGCGGCAAGAAGCTGCTGGGCGACAAGCGCAAGCCGCCGGCCCGTTTCATGCGCCGCTGGGAAGAGCATTGGAAGGGCATGTTCGTGCCGTCCACGCTGTTCGAGGAGATGGGCTTCCACTACACCGGCCCCATCGATGGGCACGACGTGCCGGCGCTGGTCGGTGCGCTGAAGACGCTGCAGAAGCTCAAGGGCCCGCAGTTGCTGCACATCATCACCACCAAGGGCAAGGGCTACGAATTGGCCGAAGGCGACCAGATCGGCTACCACGCGGTGTCGCCGTTCGACCCCTCGATGGGGCTGATCAGCAAGGGCGGAGCGAGGAAGCCCACCTACACCGACGTGTTCGGCGACTGGCTGTGCGACATGGCGGCGGCCGACCCCACGCTGCTGGCGATCACGCCCGCCATGCGCGAAGGCTCTGGCCTGGTGCGCTTCAGCCGCGAGTATCCGCAGCGCTACTTCGACGTCGCCATCGCCGAGCAGCACGCGGTGACGCTGGCCGCGGGCATGGCCTGCGAGGGCGCCAAGCCGGTGGTGGCGATCTACTCGACCTTCCTGCAGCGCGCCTACGACCAGCTGGTGCACGACGTCGCGATCCAGAAGCTCGACGTGCTGTTCGCCATCGACCGCGGCGGCGTGGTAGGCCCGGACGGTGCGACCCATGCCGGCAACCTGGACCTCAGCTACCTGCGTTGCGTTCCGGGCATGGTGGTTATGGCGCCAGCGGACGAGGAAGAGTGCCGCAAGATGCTCAGCACCGGCTTCCACCATGCGGGACCCGCCGCGGTGCGCTACCCCCGCGGCACCGGCCCCGGCGTCGCGCTGCGGGCCGGCCTCGAAACATTGCCGATCGGAAAGGCGGATGTGCGCCTGCGCGGGTCGCGGATCGCGGTGCTGGCGTTCGGCTCGACGCTCGCCGCTGCCGAGCAGGCCGGTCAGGCGCTGGGCTTGACCGTGGTCAACATGCGCTTCGTCAAGCCGCTCGACCGCAGCCTGGTGATGGAGCTGGCCCAGGACCACGAGGGCTTCGTCACCCTCGAAGACAACGTGGTGATGGGCGGCGCCGGTTCCGGCGTGGCCGAACTGTTGAGCGCCGAATCGGTCGTCATGCCGATCCTGCACCTCGGCCTTCCCGACGAGTTCCAGCACCACGCCAGCCGCGAGCAATTGCTGAGCGAAGCGGGCCTGGATGCCGTTGGCATCAGGCGCGCGGTGCTGGCGCGCTGGCCCGCGCTCGTGCCGAGCGCCGCTGCCCTGAGTGCGACGGGCTGAGGCGGAGCCGGATCAAGCTGATCGATGCAGCCAGGCGCGCGGTCGGTTCGCGCGCGTATCGCCTGACGTTTCCAAGCAATCAGCGCCCTTCTCCGTGCGGATTCAACGTTGATTCGAAATCCCGTAATCGGGGCTGGTCATCCTTGCGAATGCCGGGATCATGTCTTTGGCACCCACGATAGCGACCGATCGGTCACGGCATTCGATTAGCTCCCGTATTGGCTCGATCCGGACGCCGCATCTCGACGCGTGCCCCGTGGGGCTTCACTCCGGCTCCTCGACCGAGTATCCCTTCCCCTTCAGTCCCGCCAGGTAGCCGTTTGCATCCAGCAGCCGCGACATCGGCAGGGTGGCGAACGTCACCGCGTTGACCTGCAGCGCCCTGTCCGCCGCCTCCAGCCACGCCTGGCGCGCGCGCCGCGGCAGATCGTCCACGCCGCGCTTGCGCGCCAGGTCGGTCTGAAGGAAGGTTTCCACGCAGGTCCGGTTGTGGTCTTCATACGGCAGTGCCCGCAGCGCCGGAATGTCGCCTATGGCCCAGGCGTTGGCCCGCGTGGTGATGGCGGGCAGATCGGTTTCCACCCGCGTCAGCGTGGCGGCGAAGCATTCCAGGTCGCCCATCGACGAGGACGAGAACTCCCTGATCGCTTGCTTCGGGTTCTCGATCTTCAGGGTGACCATCGGCGAAGTCACCTTGACCTTGTGGCGCCGTGCGGCTTTCTCGACCACCTCGCCCACCATGCCCGACTCGCTCAGGCCGGACTGCCTGATCGCGGCCTCGTACAGCTCACGCGCCGCGAACGCCGGCCGCCAGCTTTCGGTCCTGGTGCTGCGGCCCAGATAGCGCGACTTAAGTGCGCTCCAGCGCGCGTACAGCTCAGGCGGCAGCACTTCGTCCAGGGTGTCCCCTTGCGGGTTCCTGCGGGCGCGCAGCAGCGATGGCACCAGCAGCAGGCTGCGAAAGGTGCCGATGCCCGACGACACGGTCACGCCCGGGGGCTCGATCACCTCCTGAGCACTCGCAACGACTTCCTCTACGTCGCGCGATAGCCAGGTCATGCGCTTGGGCAGCGGAGTGAGGGTGCCCATCACCCACAGCACCCTGTCGCCGTTGGTCACTTTCCACATGCCGGGGCCCGGCTGCGCTCCGGTCACCACCATCGTGTCCATTTCGGTCACGCCGTCGGCACCTGCCCTCGGCAGCTCTTGAGCACCCGCAAGGGGTGAGAGCGCCATCACTACGAACATGCCGCACAGCGGCACCCGCACCCACTTCATCATCACGCTTCCCATCTTCGCGGAGCGCCGAGCGTAGCCGCCCCAAGCGACGCCCGCCGCGTGCGCATGGTCATAGTGGCAAGCGGCGTTCAGCGACCGGCAGACGTTCTTGAATCTCTGGAACCGGGGTGATCGACTGCGGCCCCCAAGCGCCGGCGTCAACCCCAGCGTGCCCGGCTCTTGCGACTCGGCGGCAAGCTCGCCGCCTTCGTCCAGCCTTTCCAATCCATCCCCTACGAAGCCGAGCGAGACCGAGCAATTCGTACTGCCGGGCGTGATACACGGCATCGGCCTGGCGCTGCAGACCCGCTGGTTTCAGCGCCGCATGCCTGGTTTTCGGCTGGTCAAGCCGCCGCCCAGAGCCGGCGGCAACGCGAGAGGCGACCTGTTGCAGCTACGCCGGTCCCGCTCTCGCCGCGGTGGCGCAAAAAAACGGCGCCTCGAAGGCGCCGTATCGATCATTCGCCAGCAGCCGGAAGTTACGCGGCTGCATTGGTCGGGACGGCCGGATTTGAACCGACGACCCTCTGCCCCCCAGGCAGATGCGCTACCAGGCTGCGCTACGCCCCGAATCTGCGAATGTTCCGCCTTGCGGCAGGCCGCGATTATACGCGCAATTTGAAGTTTTCCTTCTCGCTCCGGGAGAAGGTGCCCGAGAGCGGATGAGGGAAGTGCGGCACGTGCCGGTACAGTCTGGGGCCTTCAACGCTTCCCTTGGGGCACCCAGCCTCGAGCTCGGGCAGACTCTTCTCCCAAATAGCGAAGGAAGATCACTGGCGCCGCAGCAGCTGCAGGATTTCCTCCAGCTCCATGCGCACCTGCTTGACGATCTGGTTGCTGAGGGCCGATTCCTGCCGCGCGCCCTCGCCCTCGAGGCGCAGGCGGGCGCCGCCGATGGTGTAGCCCTGTTCGTACAGCAGGCCGCGGATCTGGCGCACCATCAGCACGTCGTGGCGCTGGTAGTAGCGGCGATTGCCGCGGCGCTTGACCGGCTCCAGGCTCGGAAACTCGGTCTCCCAATAGCGCAGCACGTGCGGCTTGACGTCGCACAGCTCGCTGACCTCACCGATGGTGAAGTAGCGCTTGGCCGGGATCGGCGGCAGTTCGCGGTTGCTGCCGGGATCAAGCATGTCCGGATCCGGTGAAAGCCTCGACGCGTTCCTTCAGCTTCTGCCCCGGACGAAACGTCACCACGGTGCGCGCCGAAATCGGGATCTCCTCGCCGGTCTTGGGATTGCGCCCGGGGCGCTGGTTCTTGCGCCGCAGGTCGAAGTTGCCGAAGCCCGAAAGCTTCAC
>DATHAV010000517.1:0-3526 GCA_035296505.1 Pseudoxanthomonas sp. | reverse complement strand
CGGCCAGCTTCTACGACCTGCCGCAGAAGGAACGGGCGCAGCCGCGCGCCGCGGCTTGATCCCGCTTCAAACCTTCCCCTGCGCGAAGCAGGGGGAAGGGCAAAAGGCGGATTTCTTATGTTGTGCTCGATCACGCGCATGGTCGCCGGGACACATCGCATGAACGCACCGGTTCTACGGCTCTACAACCGCCTGGCGACGAAGCCTCTGGGGCAGTGGCTGTTCTCGCGCCTGGTGTGCTTCAAGGCGCCGTACTTCGGCAGCATCGGCCCGCGGATGACGCGGCTGGAACCAGGACGCGGCGAAGCGACCATCGCCCACCGCCGCAGCGTCACCAACCACCTCGGCACCGTGCACGCGATCGCGCTGTGCAACCTGGCCGAGTTCGTCGGCGGGCTGACCACCGACGTCAGCATCCCCGCCTCCATGCGCTGGATCCCCAAGGGCATGCGCGTCGAATACCTGAAGAAAGCGGTGGGTTCCCAGCATGCGGTCGCCACGCCGCGGTTCCCGCCACGCGAATCGAGCGAGGGCTACGAGCTGCCGATGGACGTGGTGGTGTCCGATGCGCGCGGCGACGCGGTGTGCAGAGCGTGCATATCGATGTGGGTTTCGCCGCGACCAGCGCGCAGAGCTTGAGAGCGTGGCCGCGATCGATCTGCTGCTGTGGATCGCCGGCTTGCATAGCCTAGGGTTCGCCGCGTTCCATCTTGCGTTTTGGAAGATCTTCGACTGGAGGCGCGATCTGGCCAGTCTCAGCGCGGCCAACCGCGCCATCCTCCAGATCCTCAACCTGCGCCTGATCTGGCTGTTCCTTGCGGTGGGCGTCGCCTGCCTGGCCATGCCCGAGCACCTGCGCGGCACGCCGCTGGGCCATGGGGTGCTGGGATTCATGGCGCTGTTCTGGCTGGGGCGCACGGTAGAGCAGTTCGTGTTCCTGCGCGTGCGTCACTGGGCCGTGCACACGCTCACCGCGCTGTTCGTGCTGGGCGCCGTTCTGTTCGCATGGCCGCTGCTGGCCAGTTTGTCCGCTTGATCAGCGCAGCACGACGGCAACGATCGCCGGCGCGCCCTGCACGAACAAGATGCGCCGGTTGACGCCGTAGGCACCGCAGAGCACCACGGCCAGTACGCACCCAGGAAGAACGGCACTACGTCCCACTGGGACGTCCACAGGAACCACGGCGGTCCCGCGGCCAGAATCCGTTGTACATGCCTGGCCGCCAGCACCCGCGTGGCCTGCCTTCTCCAGCGATTCTGGAACGTTTCCATGCCAGGGACGCGCCTCCACAGGAACATTCCCAGCACCAGGAAACGCGTGCGGAACGGCGACGATCACGACCGGCGACTGGGCAAGCATCGGCATGGGTACTCGGGGGCTGTCTTCCAAGTGAATACACATGGAGCTCACGCGCCCGCGCCCGCAGGTGCCGCGGTGCCCTCGCGCTCGGAAGGCAGCTTGGCCTCTTCCCGCAGGAGCCGCCACGCGCTGAAGGTCATGAGCCCGGCGGCCAGCAGCCCGGCCCCGAACACCGCGTTGGACCCGAACGTCGCCAGCAGCTTGTGCAGCCAGACGAAGCTCAGGTCGCCGCCGCGATAAATCACCGTGTCGATGGCGGCGCCGGCCTTGTAGCGCCATTGGCGGCCGACGCGGGTGTAGATCGTCTCGCGCGCCGGCTTGGCCAGCGAGAATTCGCTGGCGCGGGTCACCACCTGCACGATCGCCACCATCATCGGCAGCGGGGACGCGGACAGGATCGAGAACCCCAGGATGATGGCGGCGCCCGGGATCAGCAGCGCCGGGCCGATGCCGTAGCGGGTCAGCAGCAGTCGAGTCAGCAGCAGCTGCACCGCCAGGGTCAGCGCGTTCACCGCGAGGTCGATGGTGGCGAAGAACGCGGTGCTGGCGGCGGGATCGGTGTACAGGCGGCGCACGATGGCCGCCTGCTCGTTGTACAGCAGGGTGCCGACGCCGACGCCGAACACCACCATCACCGCCAGCCAGCGCAGCAGCGGCTCGCGCGCGATCAGCTTGAGCCCGCCCAGCACGTCGCCGCCCATGGGCACTTCGCCGCTGGCCAGCCTGCGCTGCCGCTCGCGCGCGATCGCCCACAGGCGCAGCCGGAACACGCACACCAGGCATACGCACAGGAAGCCGGCGGACACGAGCATCAGGTTGGCGATGCCGACGCGTTCCACCAGGCCGCGGGTGAGGATCGGGCCGACGAATGCGCCGATGGTGCCGGCCGCGCCGATATAGCCGTAGTACGCCCGCGCCTCGGCGTTGTCGAAGACATCGGCCATGAAGCTCCAGAACACCGCGACCGCGAACAGGTTGAACACGGTGATCCACAGGAAGAAGGCCATGCCGCGCCCTGGCATTCCGCTGTCGAACAACACGTAGAACAGCAGCAGCGTGGCGATGAAGAAGCCATACACCACCGGCAGGAACACGCGCCGCGGGCAGCGGCTGACCAGCGCGCCGTACACCGGCTGCAGCAACAGCATGATCAGGAAGGTGCAGGTGAACAGTACCTGCAGGGTGAAGTCCCTGAGGGCCACGCCGCGCGCGGCGAAGAACTCGATCATCGCCGGCGGAAATACCGCCGCGACGTCGCTGGACGCGCCCATCGCCTCGCGCACGGGACGAAGGACGTAATAGCCGCTGAGCAGGCTGAAGAAATACACGAATGCCCAAAGCAGCGGCGGCGAGTGCGCCAGCGCGGCGCGGAAGCCGCGCAGCCTGTCCACCGGCGCCGGCCGCATCACGGGCGCATCGGAGGGCTCGTCACGCACCTGATCCACCGCATCCATCCCACCGACCTCGCCGCGCCAGCGCGCACCGTAGCCGATGCACTGCAGCATCGCCAGCCTCATCCATCGCTGCGAGGGTTAGGATTCAACCGTTCGGCGCGCGGGCCTGCAACCCGCCGATGCCCCGAGCATTTGCTCTACCCGCCGCCGCTAGCGTCGGTCCACCTCCGCACCAGGCCATCGCGTTGTACGACTACATCATCGTGGGCGCGGGTTCCGCCGGCTGCGTGCTGGCCAACCGGCTGTCCGAGGATCCCGCCGTCCGGGTGCTGCTGCTCGAAGCGGGTCCGCGCGACTGGCACCCCTTCATCCACATGCCCGCCGGCCTGGCCAAGCTGGTCGGGGACAAGGGCGTGAACTGGAGCTACGACACCGCCCCCGAGCCGCGGCTCAACCATCGCCGCCTGTGGTGGCCCCGCGGCAAGGTGCTGGGCGGTTCGAGTTCGATCAACGCCATGTGCTACGTCCGCGGCGTGGCCGCCGACTACGACGAGTGGGCCGCCGGTGGCGCCGATGGCTGGGATTGGAACGGCGCCCTGCCGTATTTCAAGCGCAGCGAACGCAACCAGCGCGGGGCCGATGCGCTGCACGGGGCCGACGGTCCGCTGTACGTATCGGACCTGCGCCACACCAACGTGATGTCGGCGGTGTTCATCGAAGCGGGGCAGCAAGCAGGCCTCGCGCACAACCGCGATTTCAACGGGCCGGTCCA
>DATHAV010000516.1:0-3122 GCA_035296505.1 Pseudoxanthomonas sp. | reverse complement strand
CTCCTCGAACGGCTTCGGCAGCGCCACCCAGGTCTGCATGCCGTGCAGGTCGTGCGCGCGCCCGCGTTCGTCGGCGGGGGTGCGCTCGGAGTGGGCGATGCCGCGCCCGGAGGTCATCCAGTTGACGTCGCCCGGCACGATCACCTGTTCCGAGCCCAGGGTGTCCCTGTGGTCGATGGCGCCAGCCCACAGGTAGGTCACGGTCGCCAGGCCGATGTGCGGGTGCGGACGCACGTCGATGCCGCGGCCGGGCTGGAATACCGCCGGCCCCATGTGGTCGACGAACACGAACGGCCCGACGCTGCGCGCCTGCAGGCTCGGCACCGCGCGCCGCACCTGGAAGCCGCCGCCCAGGTCATGCGTGCGTGGGGTGATCACGGTGGTCATGGCGGCGCCTCCTGGACGGATGCGGCAGCATGCCACCGGCCTTGGACGCCGGGCCAGGCGTCCAGGAAACGCATCGTTGCAGCGTTCCGCCGTGGCGATGGACGCAAAGCGTGGTAGGAACAGATCAGTAAGTGTCGAGCCGCAGGCTTGGCTGGCCCGCGGGGCCGATCGACACCCGGTAAAGCCGGTCGAACTGCTCCTCCGCCAATGGCGCGACCGCCTGTCCCGACAGCGCGCGCACGATCTCCGGAACGGTGTTGCTGTGGCCGATCACCAGCACCGTGCCGCTGGCATGGTCAGCGCGAAGCCGGGCCGCCAGTTCCGGTGCCGGCAGGCGCGCGTCGTAGAGGCTGACCGGCAGCCCGCGCGCCTGCGCGGTGGGCAGGGCGGTCTGACGCGTGCGCTGGTAGTCGGTGGAATAGATGGCCACTACCGGCTCCGACGACAGCAGCCGCTCGAGCGACGCGGCCCGCGCTGTGCCCGCCGCGCTCAAGCCGGGATCCTTGGAGCCGTCGCTGGCTTTTTCGGCGTGCCGCACGACGATGAAGGCTGTGCCCGGCGCCACTATCGTCGGTGCCTGCGCAACGGCTGCCCGGGTGCCGCACGCACCGACGGACGCCAGCAGCACGCAGGCGAGCGCGAGCCGGCCGGCGGCGATTCCGGCCATGACGAACGACGTCCATCGCGGGCGCCGGCTGGCTCTGCCGTCGCCGTCGAAGACCGTTGCAAGGCATGGGATCGGGCGGTTAGTGTGAACGTGTTTCATCGGAGTGTCCTGGTGGCGCGTCGGAAAGAGGTGCTGGGCGGCTGCACCGACTTTGAAGCCCCTGGCAGCCACCCGCGATGGCCAGAAGTACCGTCGGACTCGGGTGCCGGCGCACCGCCCGCGCCGGCTTTTGCATTACCATGTCGCCCAGCGCGAAGTCCTCGCGCATCCACCCCGAGGTGGCCGGGCCGACCGGCCGAGCGTGCGACATGAGCACTACCATCGCCCAGCGCTGATTTCCCGCCGCCACTCCGGTCTGGTCGAAGGCGCGTGTCGCCTTTTTTGCTTTGATGGGTTTCTAAATGATCACGATCACGCTTCCCGACGGCAGCCGCCGCGAGTTCGAACACCCCGTCAGCGTCATGGACGTCGCCCAGTCCATCGGTCCGGGCCTGGCCAAGGCCACCGTGGCCGGCGCCGTGGACGGCAGGCTGGTCGACGCCAGCGACCGCATCGACCACGACGCCAGCCTGCGCATCATCACGCCCAAGGACGAGGAGGGCGTGGAAATCATCCGCCACTCCTGCGCCCACCTGGTCGGGCACGCGGTCAAGCAGCTGTATCCGCAGGCCAAGATGGTCATCGGCCCGGTGATCGCCGAAGGCTTCTACTACGACATCTGGAACGAACGCCCCTTCACTCCCGAAGACCTGGCGGCGATCGAGGCGCGCATGCGCGAGTTGATCGAGCAGGACTACGAGGTGGTCAAGAAGGTCACGCCGCGGGCGCAGGTGATCGAGGTGTTCAGGGTCCGTGGCGAGGACTACAAGCTGCGGCTGATCGAGGACATGCCCGACGAAACCGCCATGGGCCTGTACTACCACCAGGAATACGTGGACATGTGCCGCGGCCCGCACGTGCCCAACACGCGCTTCCTGAAGTCGTTCAAGCTGACCCGCATCTCCGGCGCCTACTGGCGCGGCGACGCCAAGAACGAGCAGCTGCAGCGCATCTACGGCACCGCCTGGGCCGACAAGAAGCAGCTCGATGCCTACATCACCCGCATCGAGGAGGCCGACAAGCGCGACCACCGCCGCATCGGCAGGCAGCAGGCGCTGTTCCACCTGCAGGAAGAGGCGCCCGGCCTGGTGTTCTGGCATCCCAAGGGCTGGGCGGTTTGGCAGGTGGTCGAGCAGTACATCCGCCGGGTGTACCGGGACTCGGGCTACCAGGAAGTACGCTGCCCTCAGATCCTGGACGTGTCGCTGTGGAAGAAGTCCGGCCACTGGGACAACTACCAGGACAACATGTTCTTCACCGAATCGGAGAAGCGCACCTACGCGCTGAAGCCGATGAACTGCCCGGGCCACGTGCAGGTGTTCAACCAGGGCCTGCACAGCTACCGCGACCTGCCGATCCGCTACGGCGAGTTCGGCGCCTGCCACCGCAACGAGCCCTCGGGCGCGCTGCACGGCATCCTGCGGGTGCGTGGATTCACCCAGGACGACGGTCACGTGTTCTGCACCGAGGACCAGATCGAATCGGAGGTCACCGCTTTCCACCAGCAGGCCCTCAAGGTGTACGCCGACTTCGGGTTTATTGATATCCAGATCAAGATCGCGCTGCGCCCCGAGCCGCGCCTAGGCGACGACGCCACCTGGGACAAGGCCGAAGCCGCGCTGCGCAACGCGCTCAAAGCCTGCGGCGTGGAGTGGCAGGAGCTGCCGGGCGAGGGCGCGTTCTACGGCCCCAAGATCGAGTACCACCTCAAGGACGCGATCGGCCGCACCTGGCAGCTGGGCACCATGCAGGTCGACTTCATGATGCCCGAGCGCCTGGGCGCCGAGTACGTGGACGAGCATTCGGCGCGCCGCTACCCGGTGATGCTGCACCGGGCCATCGTGGGTTCGATGGAGCGCTTCATCGGCATCCTGATCGAGCACCACGCCGGTTCGCTGCCGTCGTGGCTGGCGCCGCACCAGGCGGTGGTCATGAACATCACCGACGCCCAGGCCGATTATGTGGCTGA
>DATHAV010000515.1:0-1813 GCA_035296505.1 Pseudoxanthomonas sp. | reverse complement strand
GCGGCGGGTTCGCTGCTGTCTGCGCTGGCGCGGGCCGGGTCAGCTCGGCCAGCGTCGGGGCGCGGGCGGCGGGTTCGCGGTCCGCGCCAGGGCCTGCCGCAGCGTCCGATGCATTTGCATACAGCTTCGCGACCTCCCGCTCCAGCTCGCCGACACGCCGCTTCAGGCCGCTGATCGAGACCAGCGCCATGATCGCCAGTACCGGCACGGCCAGCGCCGCCAGCACCAGCAGTACCAGGATTACCAGCAGATCCTCATCCACGCGTTGCTTCTCCATCGAATGCGCGGCAGCCTCGGGCAATCGGCGAGCTTTTGCAAACTTCGCCGCAGTGGGCGTGCGACGGTATCGGCCCTGCCGGCGGTAGATGCTCTGTTCGAACTGCAGTGCGCACGCCATAAGCCGCTAATCAGGCTGATGCGGGGCTATTGGGCATGATCGGCACGATCCGTCGTTAGAAACGTTGGCATTCGGCTGACCCGCGCCACTGTCCGATCAATAATTCCTCACAGTCCGCTTGCTGTAATCGCCCTTCCTCCAACTCCGAGCATGCATGGGCCTGGCCACCACTCATGAAGTGATCACTCCGGAGCAGCTGGAGCGCGGCAGCCGTCGCCTGATGTGCGACGCCGCCTTCGCCACCGTCGTCGGCACGCTCAACAGCGGCGTGGTGCTGGTGGCGTATGCGCTGTGGCTCGGGGCGTCGGCATCGGTGATCGGACTGCTGGCGGCGATTCCGTTCCTGACCCAGCTGCTGCAGGCGCCGGCCGTGGTGCTGCTGGAACGGGTCAAGTCGCGGCGCACGGTGGCGGTGATCTGCCTGTTCGTGGCGCGCCTGGCGCTGCCGCTGATGGCGGTGCTGGTGTTCCTCCCCGACCGCCGGCTGGCGCTGGTCCTGCTGGTCGTGGGCGAGACCATCCACTGCGCCTTCAACGCGGTGGCCGGCTGCAGCTGGAACTCGTGGATCCGCGACCTGATCCCAGACTCGCGCCTGGGCGCGTTCTTCGCCCGGCGGACGCTCTACGCCACCGGCCTGGGGATCGTGGGCACCGCGGCGGCCGCGGCGGCGCTGCAGTTCGCCGACCTCGGCGGCACCGGCGAAGGCGACGCGGTGGTGTTCGCGGCGCTGTACGGCATCGGGTTTCTCTCCAGCCTGGCGAGCACCTGGTTTCTGGCGCGGGTGCCGGAGCCGACGATGACGTTGCAGCCCGCCGACCGGACGCTGCGCTCGCTGTTCGCCGAGCCGTTCCGCGATCCCAACTTCGTGCGCCTGATCCGCTTCTTCGCCTCGTGGCAGTTCGCGGTCAACCTGGCCGCGCCGTTCTTCACCGTGTTCATGATCCAGCAGCTCGGCTTTTCGGCCGGATTCGTGCTGCTGATGAGCATCGTCAGCCAGTGCGCGAACCTGCTGGTGCTGCGGATGTGGGGACAGCTGTCGGACCGCTTCACCAACAAGAACGTGCTTTCGTTCGCGGCGCCGGCGTTCATCGCCTGCATCGCGGCGATGGCGCTGGCCGGCCAGGTCGGCCCGCCGAGCTGGACCATGTCCTACCTGATCGCGCTGCACGTGCTGATGGGCATGACCTCAGCCGGCGTGGGCCTGGCGTCGGTGGCGATCGGGCTGAAGCTGGCACCGCGCGGTTCGGCCAACGCCTATGTCGCGACCAACGCGCTGGTCACCGCCGCCGCCGCGGGCACCGCGCCGCTGCTGGGAGGCTTGTTCGCCACCTTCTTCGAGACGCGGCAGCTGCGCCTGCACCTGGACTGGAGCGCGCCCGGCGGCGCGTTCGAACTGATCACCGTGTCCTTCGGCTG
>DATHAV010000514.1:0-11339 GCA_035296505.1 Pseudoxanthomonas sp. | reverse complement strand
ATCACGCCGAGCCTGCGCATGGCGATCCTGCAGCCGACCCAGGGCGGCGAGTCGGTGCGCCTGAAGGTCGGGGAGTCGCCGCCTTCCATGGCCCAATGGCAGCTGGCCGACGTGCAGCCGCGCAGCGTCTCGTTCAACAGTTCCGAAGGGCCGCGCACGCTGGAGCTGCGGGTGTTCAACGGCACCGGAGGCCAGGCGCCCACGCCCGTGGCGCCACCGCCGGTAGCGCCACCGATGGCCCCGCCGCCCGTGCCGAGCGGCGCGCCTGCGGCGCCGTCTGATGCGGTGATCAGGGGCCAACAGGGGAAGCCGGGAGCTGCGGCGTCGAACAACAGCGCCGCCGCAGAACAGCACATGACCACGGACGCGCAGATGGATGCCATCCGCCAGCGCATCGAAGCCCGGCGCGCCCAGATCCGCGCCGCCGAGCGCGACCCGTCACAGAACAACACCCAGTAGAGTGCACGCATGAAGTCACGTTTGATCCTGGTATCCGTATTGACCGGTGTGCTGGCCGCCTGCGCCAGCGTGCCGGCGCCGGACGTGCGCCGCGGCGTGGACAGCAAGGGCAGTGCCGATCCCACCGGGGCGCAGACCTCGCCGCTCGAGTCCCCCGAACCGCCCGACACCGGACCGCAGGCGGTCATCCGCCGCGGCAGCGGGCAGATGATCAACCGCAGCGCCGCCGCGGCACCGCGGCCCGGACTGCCTGGAGCCACCACCGGTGCGGCGACCTTCAATTTCGAGGGCGAGTCCGTCCATGCCGTGGTCAAGGCGATCCTGGGCGACATGCTGGGCCAGAACTACGTGATCGCGCCGGAGGTGCAGGGCACCGTCACCCTCGGTACGCCCAAGCCGGTGTCGCCGGCCGAGGCCATGAACCTGCTGGAGATGGTGCTGGGCTGGAACAACGCGCGCATGGTCTACAGCGGCGGCCGCTACAACATCGTGCCCGCCGACCGTGCCTTGCCCGGTAACGTGGCCCCCAGCACGGGCTCCCCGGCCAACGCGCGCGGCTACGAGGTCCGCGTGGTGCCCCTGCGCTACATCTCGGCCAGCGAGATGAAGAAGGTGCTGGAGCCCTACGCGCGGCCGAATGCCATCGTCGGCATCGAGTCCTCGCGCAACGTCATCACCTTGGCCGGCACGCGCAGCGAGCTGGAGAACTACCTGCGCACGGTGGAGATATTCGACGTCGACTGGCTGGCGGGCATGTCGGTGGCCGTGTTCCCGCTGCAGACCGGGCGCGCCAACCGCGTGGTGGCCGACCTGGAAAAAGTATTCGGCGCGCAGAGCAATACGCCCAGCGCCGGCATGTTCCGCTTCATGCCCCTGGAAGGCGCCAACGCGGTGCTGGTGATCACTCCGCAGGCGGACTACCTGGACGACATCCAGGACTGGCTGGAGCGCATCGACGGGGCCGGCGACGGTACCCAGCTGTTCTCCTACGAGCTCAAGTACATCAAGGCCAAGGACCTGGCCCAGCGCCTGGCCGAGGTATTCGGTGCCGGCGGCGGCGGGCGCGACACCGGCGGCGATTTTCCGGCGTCGTTGATGCCGGGCACCGACCCGATGCAGCTCAACGCCGGTGGGATGGACGGGATGAGCAGCAGCATGGATCTTGGTGGAATCTCCGCCGCCGCCGCCGGCGGAGCGGGCGGCGGCCTCGGCGATGGCTCGCTGTCGCTGAGTCCGCGTACCGGCGGCAATGCCAGCCTGACCCTGGAGGTGGGCGGCGACCGGGTCGGCGTGGCCGCCGTGGACGAGAGCAACACCTTGCTGGTGCGCGCCAACGGCCGCGCCTGGAAGTCGATCCGGGAAGTGGTGAAGCAGCTCGATGTCATGCCGATGCAGGTGCACATCGAGGCGCAGGTCGCCGAGGTCACGCTCACCGGCGCCCTGCAGTACGGGGTCCAGTGGTTCATCGAGCGCGCGACCACGGACAACGGGTTTCCGGATCTGGACAACCCATCCACACCGCAGCAGTGGAGCACGGTGGCCGGCAGTATCGGCGGGAGGGGGGGGCCGGGTTTGCTCTGGAGCCTGGTCCGCAACGACGCGGCGGCGATCATCAACGCGCTGGACAATGTCGGCGACGTGCGCCTGCTGCAGACCCCGTCGCTGTTCGTGCGCAACAACGCCGAAGCCACCTTGAACGTCGGCAGCCGGATCCCGGTGACCTCGGTCTCGGTCAATCCGGGGTCGGATAGGGATGTCGTCAGCCAGGTGCAGTATCTGGAAACCGGCATCATCCTCAAGGTGCGCCCACGCGTCACCCGGGACGGCATGGTGTTCCTGGACATCGTGCAGGAGGTCAGTTCTCCCGGCGACCAACCCGACCGGCTAGGCAACGTCCGCATCAACACGCGCAAGATCAAGACCGAGGCCGCGATAAGGGCCGGCGAGACGGTGATGCTGGCGGGATTGATCAGCGATACGGTGAGAAGCGGTTCGTCGGGCTTGCCGTTCCTCAGCCGTATCCCGGTGATCGGCGGGCTGTTCGGCCAGCAGGGCACCAGCAAGGAGCGCAGCGAAGTCATCGTGCTGCTGACGCCGACCCTGGTGCGCGATTCGCAGGAAGCGCGCAACCTCACCGACGACTACGGACAGAAGTTCCGCGCGCTCGAGCCGCTGCAGGCGCCGCAGCGCAAGTGAGGCCGGGCGCGGAGCCTGCCTCGCTGCCGGTCATCCTGCTGCCGGTCGGCGCGGACGACGACGCGTTGGATGCCTGCCTCGGCGCGCTCGACGCCGGGCATCGCCATCGTCGACCGCTGGCTGGGGCGCACGCGCCTGCAGGCGGACTACACGCGGCGCCAGCGCACGATCGGCGAGGTCGCGCACCTGGACCAAATGCTCCGGGCCTGCGCGGGCGTCGATGTCGTGGTGCTGGCCCCCGACGCGCGACCGCTGCCGGGATGGCTGCAGCAGCTAGCGGCCTGCCTCCGGCGCGATCCTTCCATCGCCACCGCCACGCCCTGGTGCAACGCCGGCGAAGCGGCCTCCTGGCCGCGCATGGGCGAGGTAGGCGCGCCGCCCGCCGATCCCGAGCGCGTCGCCACCGCGTGCGCGGCCATGCCGCCCGCGCATCCGGAGCTGCCGGCGGCGGTCGGCCACGCGGTCGCCGTGCGCGGCAGCGCGCGCCAGCGCGCCGGTGGCCTGGACGCCAGCAGTTTCGCGTCGTGCTATGCGGCCTTGATCGACCTCTCGCTGCGCCTTTCGGGGCTGGGCTGGCGCGACGTGCTGTGCGAGACCGCCTTCGTCGCGCGCGGCGGCGAAGGCGGCCCCTGCGACGGCGACCTCGACGCGTTCAACGCCCGCTGGCCGGTCTGGAACGCCCGCCTCGCCCATTTCCTGATGCAGGATCCGCTGCTCGAACAGAGGCAGCGGCTGCACGCACTGGTCCGCGACGCGGGCGCACCGGAGCCGCAGCGTGAACTGTTCCCCTGAGCGCGCGGACATCGCCGTGGTGGTGGTCACCCACCAGAGCGCGAGCACGCTGCACGAGTGCCTCAGCCGCATCCGCGCCGCCCGCGGGGTGGCCGAGATCCGCGTGGTGGACAACGGCTCGCGCGACGGAACCCTGGTCGTCATCCAACGCAGCGCCAGCGCCGATGTCCGCTTGCGCTTCATAGGCAACCCCGACAATCCGGGCTTCGCCGTGGGCTGCAACCAAGGCGCCAAGGACAGTTCTTCGCCGTGGCTGGCGTTCGTCAATCCCGACCTGATGCTGGAGCCGGACACGCTGGCGCAGCTGCGCGAACTCGCGGACCCGCTCGGCGACTGCATCCTCGGGCTCGACCTGGTCGACCAGGCCGGCGTACGCGATGCCGCCGCCCGGCGCCGCGACCCCGACTTCGCCGCCATGCTGGCGTCGCCAAGGAGCGCTTCGCGCCTGGGCGTGGAGGCGGACGACGGCCGCTCGCTGCAGCCGGTGCAGGCAATATCCGGCGCCCTGATGATGATGCCGAGGCGCCTGTTCGACCGGCTGGGCGGATTCGACGAAGGCTACCGCCTGCATGCGGAGGACCTGGACCTGTGCCGCCGCGCGCGTCTGGCGGGCGCCACGGTCGCGGTCGCCAACCACCTGCGCGTGCTGCACGTGCGCGGCGTGTCCAGCCGCTCGCGGCCGCTATTCGTGGAATGGCACAAGCATCGCGGCCTCGCGCGCTATTTCCGCAAGTTCGAGGCCGCTACGCGCAGCCCGCTGACCCGGGCGGTCGTCTTCGCGATGATATGGCTGCGCTTCCCGCTGGCCGTTATTCGCGCATGCAGCCGCTAGGGCACCATGGGCTTTAATTGGGCCTTGATCACCTGGGTAAAGTGCTAAGCATCTTTTGCAGGCTTCCATAGCTTACCGCTTACTTCAGTTGTCACGCGTATTCAGTTTCAGTGCTGGCTGCACGAGCGTCCGCGGTTGGTCTATTGTTGCCAGTAATAATCATCCAATCACTTGCCGGAACGGGAATCATGAAGCAATTTGACGCACGCTCATATAGCATCGCCGATTTTCTCGAATGGGAAGCCAATAACCTCCTCGATCTCTCGCCGAAATTTCAGAGGCGAAGTGTTTGGACAAGAGCTGCAAAATCTTTTCTCATTGACACGATCCTGAAAGGAAAGCCAATGCCCAAGGTCCTGTTGACCCAGGACCTCGTGGGCAAGAAGAATGTCCGAACGGTCGTAGACGGTCAGCAGCGAATCCGGACCATCCTGGAATTTGTAGGTGGAGGTTTCACCGTACTAAGCGCGCACAACTCAGAACACTCGGGCAAACGGTTCTCTGATCTCGATCAAGAAGCCCAAGGCGGCATTTTGCAATACGAGGTTGGCGTCGACTTGCTCTACAACGTGAGCTTGGGCGATATGCTGGACATATTTGCCCGCATTAATACCTATTCGGTAACGCTGAACGCACAAGAGAAGCTAAACGCGAAGTATCTTGGTGTCTTCAAGACGGCAGCTTATGAGCTTGGTTTCGCATATGTCAATTATCTTCTGGACGGAGGCATCCTTACGGAGAAGAGCGTGAGCCGTATGGGAGAGGCGCAGCTTGCCTCTGACCTGTTGGTCGCATTGGTTGGCGGCGTGCAGACGGTCAAGAACATTGAAAAGTACTATCGTGATTATGAAAAACTCGAAGCTGTTCCCGATGATGTGAGTCGAGCAGTGGAGCATTACAAGGCCGTAATGCAATACATTGGTGCGGTATACAGCGCAGAAGAGCTTAAGAATACAAACTGGTCGAGGCCCCACTGGTTCTACACGCTATTCACTTGTGTAGCACATGCTCTTGATTCAATTGAAGGGCTAGAGGACGCGCCCAGGCCTTCCATTTCCGCCGCTAGTGTCAATCAGTGGAGAGGGGGGCTGGATGAGATAAGTGCTTTATATGACCAGTACACTGAGACCACGGATGAAGACGTGCCGGCGAAGTTCGCGCGTTTCATCAACTATGCTCAACGTAGAACCACTGACACCGAAGCTCGCATTGAGCGAGCTAAGTTTGTGCTCTCATCTCTATGACATCAGATGATCTGATTGCATTTCGCGAAGGAGTTACAGGTCGTCATCTCGACCTGATTCAGGTCTTGGGTGATATCAATCCGGCGCCTGAAGACGTCGAGTCAACCGAGATCGTTATAGACGCCTACGTCGAGGCGCTTTTCCTACGCGCGTTCACCGCCTACGAGAATGATCTGGAAACCCTGTTCCTTCACTATGTAACAGGAGGGCTGACGCTAGCAGGAGTTGCCTCTCACACATATCTTCGAGCGAATGAAGAAGCGCACGCCCGGCGAATAACCCGGGGAGCCAACAAATTTTTATCGTGGGCCCAGCCTCAAAAGACGCGTACCACTGCGGACAACTATCTGCGCGACGGATAACCTATAAGCAGCATGATGAATGCGAAAAGCCAAGACTTGTCAGATTGCGAGAGAATAAGAAATCGCATTGCCCACACCTCGACTGAAGCAGTTAATGCATTCAACATTGCCCAAAGGAACATGCTGAATACGGAAAGGCTGTTTGCGATCACACCGGGGCAGTTTCTCCGAATTCGCAATAAGCGTCTCAAGTTGCTGCACATCCGCTACTATGTGCAGGTGCTCCACGACACCCTAGAAGCAATCTTATCGCCACCTCCATGACGGATCATGCAAGTTATCAGGGGTAAGGCAGTTCCGCTTTTAGTCTGAAGTGATCATATTCAAAATGGAACCACTTTTCTTTTTTCGCCACTCACCGCTACCGCTATGACATTGTATTCACGTGAAAGCAGCTTCGCGTAATGAAGAGCGCCATCAACTGCTTAGCGTTGAATACGTTTCGACGCTTCTTCTTCCGTTTCGCATAACTCCTTTCCCGCCAGGATCATCTCCAATTTGGAGCTTTCATGATCCGAAATTAGTGCCTTGCGCTCAAAGACGATCAGAAAATCGGGTGCATCTGTATTGCCAACCAAGAACTGTGGGCAGCCTCGACCTCCCTTGCTGCTCTTGCTTCCATTCTTTAAGAGCCTCTTAACTTCCTCGATAACGCTTTTCTGCTCTTCAACGTGGACACTATTGGCGGCATCGTAGTAGTCAAGATTGCGTAGCTCATTGCGGACCAGGTTCTCGGTGTTCCGCTCATTCCGAGCCGAATTCTGCTTGCTCACTTCAATTCCTCTTTGGACGCCTTCGCAGCGTCTCCTATTCCAGACATCGGCAAGCTGCATCAACGCTTACTTCAACGCCTTGAACCTCAGGCGCTTGGGCTGCGCGCCCTCGGCGCCGAGGCGGCGCTTCTTGTCCTCCTCGTACTCGCGGTAGTTGCCCTGGAAGTACTCCACGTGCGACTCGCCCTCGAAGGCCAGGATGTGGGTGGCGATGCGGTCCAGGAACCAGCGGTCGTGGCTGATGACCACCGCGCAGCCGGGGAACTCCAGCAGCGCGTCTTCCAGCGCGCGCAGGGTTTCCACGTCCAGGTCGTTGGACGGCTCGTCCAGCAGCAGCACGTTGCCGCCCTGCAGCAGGGTCTTGGCCAGGTGCAGGCGGCCGCGTTCGCCGCCGGACAGCGTGCCGACCAGCTTCTGCTGGTCCTGTCCCTTGAAGTTGAAGCGGCCGATGTAGGCGCGCGACTGAATCTCGATGCCGTTGATGTTGAGGATGTCGGCGCCGCCGCTGATCTCCTGGAACACGTTGTGGTTGCCTTCCAGCTTGTCGCGGCTCTGGTCGACGTAGGCGATCCTGGTGCTGGGGCCCTTGGCGATCTCGCCCTTGTCCGGCGTTTCCTGCCCGGTGATCATCTTGAACAGGGTGGATTTGCCGGCGCCGTTGGGGCCGATGATGCCGACGATCGCGCCGGGCGGAATGATGAAGCTCAGGTCGTCGATCAGCAGGCGGTCGCCGAAGCTCTTGGACACGTTCCTGAACTCGATCACCGAGTTGCCCAGGCGCTCGCCCGGCGGGATGAAGATCTCGTTGGTCTCGTTGCGCTTCTGGTATTCGACCGAGTTCAGCTCCTCGAACCGCGCCAGGCGCGCCTTGCCCTTGCTGCGCCCGCCCTTGGCGTTGCTGCGCACCCACTCCAGCTCCTTGGCCAGCGCCTTCTGCCGCGACTTCTCCTGGTTCTCTTCCTGCTTCAGGCGCTCGGACTTCTGCTCCAGCCACGCGGTGTAGTTGCCCTTCCACGGGATGCCGCGGCCGCGGTCGAGTTCGAGGATCCACTCGGCCGCGTTCTCCAGGAAGTAGCGGTCGTGGGTCACCGCCACCACGGTGCCGGTGTAGCGGGCCAGGAACTGCTCCAGCCATTCCACCGACTCGGCGTCCAGGTGGTTGGTGGGTTCGTCCAGCAGCAGCATGTCGGGCTTCTGCAGCAGCAGCTGGCACAGCGCCACGCGGCGCTTCTCGCCGCCGGACAGCTTGCCGATGACCGCTTCCCACGGCGGCAGGCGCAGCGCGTCGGCGGCCACGTCCAGCTGGTGCTCGAGGGTGTGCGCATCGCCGTTGGCCAGGATCGCCTCCAGGCGCTGCTGCTCGGCGGCGAGCTTGTCGAAGTCGGCGCCTTCCTCGGCATAGGCCTCGTACACGCGGTCGAGCGCGGCCTGCGCTTGCAGCACTTCGCCCACGCCTTCCTCCACCGCCTCGCGCACGGTGTGCTCGGGGTTGAGCTGCGGCTCCTGGGCCAGGTAGCCGACCTTGATGCCGGCGGCGGGTCGGGCCTCGCCGCTGAAATCGCTGTCGACGCCGGCCATGATCTTCAGCACCGTGGACTTGCCGGCGCCGTTCAATCCAAGCAGACCGATCTTGGCGCCGGGGAAGAACGACAGCGAGATGTCCTTGATGATCTGGCGCTTCGGCGGCACGATCTTGCTGACGCCGTTCATGGTGTAGATGTATTGCGACATGGGGAAAAACTCCGCAGGCGGACAGCGACGGCCTGCGCGGGCAGGGGTCGCCAAGAAGGATTCGGGATGCCCGGATTATCGCGGATACGGGCCGGGTCCGCCACGTTCGCGAGGCGCGCGACGCACTAGAGGCATCGGGCGAAGACGCGGCTCTGCAGCCCAGGCGCTACAATCCGGGCCTGCTTCCAGCCTTGGAGTGACGATGTTTCCGCGCGACGCCCGCATCGAAGGTTACGACCCTGAACTGGCCGCGGCGATCGCGTCCGAGAACCGTCGCCAGGAGGACCACGTCGAGCTGATCGCATCGGAGAACTACTGCAGTCGGCGGGTGATGGAGGCCCAGGGCAGCCAGCTCACCAACAAGTACGCCGAGGGCTATCCGGGCAAGCGCTACTACGGCGGCTGCGAATACGTGGACATCGCCGAGCAGCTGGCGATCGACCGCTGCAAGCAGCTGTTCGGGACCCCGCCTTACGACGACATGTACGCGAATGTGCAGCCGCATTCCGGCTCGCAGGCCAACCAGGCGGTGTTCCTGGCCCTGCTGCGGCCCGGCGACACCATCCTCGGCATGTCGCTGGCCCACGGCGGCCACCTGACCCACGGGGCCAAGGTCAACGTTTCGGGCAAGCTGTTCGACGCCGTGCAGTACGGCGTGGACGAGGCCGGACTCATCGACTACGAGCAGATGCGGCGCCTGGCGCTCGAGCACCGGCCGAAGATGCTGATCGGCGGCTTCAGCGCGTACTCGCAGATCGTGGACTGGGCGCGCATGCGCGCCATCGCCGACGAGGTCGGGGCGATCTTCTTCGTCGACATGGCGCACATCGCCGGGCTCGTGGCCGCCGGGGTTTACCCGAGCCCGGTCGACCACGCGCACGTGCTCACCTCGACCACGCACAAGACCCTGCGCGGCCCGCGCGGCGGCATCATCGTCGCCAAGGGCGCCAGCGAGGAGATGGAGAAGAAGCTGCAGAGCATCGTCTTCCCCGGCATCCAGGGCGGCCCGCTGATGCACGTGATCGCGGCCAAGGCCGTGGCCTTCAAGGAGGCCCTGGAGCCGGAGTTCAAGACCTACCAGGCGCAGGTGGTGAAGAACGCGCAGGCGATGGCCGGCGTCATCGTCGAACGCGGCTACAGGGTCGTTTCCGGGAGCACCCGCAACCACCTGATGCTGGTCGACATGATCGGCAAGGCGGCTTCAGGACAGCCTGTCACCGGCAAGGACGCGGAGGCCGCGCTGGGCAAGGCCCACATCACGGTCAACAAGAACGCCGTGCCCAACGACCCGCAAAAACCCTTCGTCACCTCGGGCCTGCGCCTGGGCACGCCGGCGGTGACCACGCGCGGCTACCTCGAGGCCGATTGCGCCGAACTGGCGCACTGGATCTGCGACGTGCTGGATGCGCCGAGGGACGAGGCGGTAATCGCCGAGGTGCGCGGGAAGGTGGAAGCGCAGTGCAGGCGGTTCCCGGTGTATGGCTGACATCCGCCACCGCGCATGCATGGGGTGGAGTCCGGCCCACCGCTTCGTAGCTGCGCCTGGAGGGCCGGTGGGCTAGGGCCCACCCCCTATGCACTGTCCGTTCTGCCAGCACACCGACACCCGCGTGATCGATTCGCGCGTGTCCGAGGACGGCGCCACCATCCGCCGGCGGCGCGAGTGCGAGGCCTGCGGCGAGCGCTTCAGCACGCTCGAGAACATCGAGATCAAGCTGCCGACCGTGATCAAGAGCGACGGCCGTCGCGACACCTTCGATGCGCGCAAGCTGCGCGCCGGGTTCGACCGCGCGCTGCAGAAGCGCCCGGTGTCGGAAGAGCAGATCGAAGCCTCGGTGCGCGCGGTGGTGCACCAGATGCGCATGAGCGGCGAGCGCGAGCTGGCCTCGCGCCGGATCGGCGAGATGGTCATGGCCGAGCTGCGCAAGCTGGACCACGTCGGCTACGTCCGTTTCGCGTCCGTTTACCGCAGCTTCGAGGACGTGGCCGATTTCCGCGAAGAGATCGAGAAGCTCGAGCGCGACCTGCCGCCTTCCACCGGCCAGCTGCCGCTGCTGGGCGGCGAGGTGGTGCCGATCGACAGGAACAAGAAGCGCTGATTTCCTTTTCCATCGGGAGAAGGCGGCGCAAAGCGCCGGACGAGGGCGTGGGAACGACTCGCCGGTCATGGTTCAGCCTGCCGATGGCCCGTTCCCTCATCCGCCCTGCGGGGAACTTCTCCCGGCGTGGGAAGGAACATCGAAAGCACACTCTTTGACGACCTTCACCGCCACGGACCACCTGCTGATGACCCGCGCGCTGCGGCTGGCCGAGCGCGGCGCGTTCACCACCCGGCCCAATCCGATGGTCGGCTGCGTGCTGGCGCACGGCGGCGAAGCCGTCGGCGAAGGCTTCCACCAGCGCGCGGGCGAGCCGCATGCCGAAGTGCTGGCGCTGCGTGTGGCCGGCGAGCGCGCCCGCGGCGCCACCGCCTACGTGACCCTGGAGCCGTGCGCGCATACCGGCCGCACCGGACCCTGCGCCGATGCGCTGATCGGCGCCGGCGTCGCGCGGGTGGTCGCGGCGATGCGCGACCCGTTCCCGCAGGTCGACGGCGCCGGCTTCGAGCGGCTGCGCGCCGCCGGTGTCGCGGTGGAGTACGGCCTGCTGGAAGCGCAGGCGCGGGTGCTCAACCGCGGATTCCTGTCGCGCGTCGAACGCGGCCGGCCGTGGCTGCGGGCCAAGCTCGCCGCCAGCCTCGACGGCCGCACCGCCATGGCCAACGGCGAATCCAAATGGATCAGCGGCGAAGCCTCGCGCCTGGACGTGCAGCGCTGGCGCGCGCGCGCCGGGGCGCTGCTCACCGGCGCCAACACGGTGCTGGCCGACGATCCGTCGCTGACCGTGCGCCTGGGCGACGGCACCCCGTTCGAACCGCCGCTGCGCGTGGTGCTGGATCCGGGCCTGGCCA